>JAZQNG010000158.1:0-2903 GCA_045627205.1 Lachnospiraceae bacterium | reverse complement strand
GAACCAGGAACCCCGTCCCCCTAGGGTCAAAATTATTTATAGCTGCTCAGCGGTACCCTGAAGGAGTAGCGCTGGCAGGATTCTACGGTTGCTGTTTTTTCGCAGGACAGGGGGACACTGCACACAAAATGGAAGCCCAGTTTGTGAATCAGGCTTTTCGAGGCAGTATTTGCAGGTGCAATATCCGCATCGATTCGTTTGAGACCAAATTCTTCAATAATCAAGGGTAAAAGACAGGTTATGGCCTCATAGCAGTACCCCTGCAGACGGAAATCGGCATCTGTTTTGTAGCCGATGCGGCAGGTGCCGGTCTCACAGGAATTGATGTTAATGAAGCTAATATTTCCGATAATCTGCGAGGGATTATCCTTTAGGGAAATATAGTATCGGACTGCCTCACCCTTATTAAATAATCTTCGTTCAGAGGACAATTCCTTTTTGACGGCTTCTCTGGTCAGGGGCTCGTCATGGGAAAACAGATCCCATTTGTCAAAATCCTCGCTGTTTTTGCTAAGGTAAGCAAAAACCGGATCCACAAGGGCGGGATCTCCGATATTCAGCAGAAGCCGGGATGTCTCGTATTGTTTGTTCATATAAAATCTCACATTAATGTTTTGGATAAATCTTTATTTGAAGGGAAACTAAAATCATAATTATGAAATTCCCCGCAATTGCGTCGCAGGGATGTTGGGCAGCAGGATTTCTTTATATTGGTTCATCTGCTCAAGGGACGGCGCTGATAAGCCCTCCGGAGAAATCAGGTCACCGGAATCCTTGAATTGCTGCAGGAAATATGCCTTTGCGCCCTTCAGCCATCTGCTGATTTTTTCAAAATCCTTTTCAGTATGGATACCTTCAACTACCGTGGTACGGAATTCATAATCGATGACGCCGCGGGCACCGCTATCCATAAGAAGGTCAGCACTTTCAAAAATCTCATCCATTGAAAAATTTGAAATTCCTACGGCATGACCATAGTTTTCCGGGGCAGCCTTAATGTCCATGGCTATTTTATCGACAAGTCCACTTTCAATCAGATTACGGAGAACCTGAGGCTTTGAACCGTTGGAATCCAGCTTGACCGGATAACCCAGAGCTTTGATTTTCCTGATAAAGTCAGGAAGGTCAGGGTAAAGTGTGGGTTCTCCGCCGGTGATGGCCACACCCTCAAGACGGTCACGGCGCTCCTTAAGGCATGCCAGAATTTCGTCCTCCGAAATAGAGGGCTGAGCCTTCGGGTTCAGTACCAGCGTAGCATTGTGACAGAACGGACACCTGAAATTGCAGGATCCGGTAAATATAGTGCAGGCAATTTTGCCCGGATAATCAAGTAAGGTTAATTTATTAAAGCCGTGTATTTCCATATTTAAGCACTTTCCCGATATTTATCGTCATAGTTTATGATACAAGCGTCAAAAGTACAAAGAAATGCGTGTATCATTGGGCGTCAGTACTTTTGACGCCTTAATCATTTTATACATTCCTGTCGAAGGGTTATTAAGCCGGGTGATTTTATGCAAGGATTGCCATTGCAAGCGTAGCCATAATCATTAAAAGCAGTCCGATAAAAGCTTTTTTAGTCAGCTTTTCCTTGAAGACAAGCCGTGAAAATGCAATGGAAATTATAATGCTGAGCTTGTCAATGGGAACGACGACACTGACAATACCCTTCTGTATTGCATAGTAATAGCAGAGCCAGGAGCCGCCGGTTGCGATACCGGACAGTATCAGAAAGACAAGGGATTTGGTGCTGATATTACTTATTTCGCCGGCTGAGCCGACAACAAATACCATTATCCAGGAAAATATCAGTACAACTATAGTACGCAATGCCGTAGCTACATCAGAATCGGTCTTCCTTATTCCACACTTAGCCAGTATGGATGTGATTCCTGCAAAAACAGCAGATAAAGCTGCCATAATAATCCACATTTTGAGCACCTCTTATGCCACTTTTTATTCTATGTCCTGTTCCCGGGCAGCCAGCTTTTCAGCTTTATTACGTTTTCTTAGGTTCTTGAAAAACTCCTGAAGAATTGCGGTACTTTCTTCGGAGCATACATTGTAAGTGGTCTCCACCTGATGGTTGAATTCCGATCTGTTCAGCATATTGAGAATCGAGCCTGCACAGCCCGCCTTCGGATTCATGGCACCGATCACGACTCTGTCTATGCGGGATTGGACCAATGCTCCGGAGCACATCTGGCACGGCTCCAAGGTCACATACATGGTGCAGCCTTCCAGCCTCCAGTCACCCAGCTTCCTGCTGGCTTTGTCTATGGCGATTATTTCAGCGTGGGCGAGTGTCGATTTATTGGTATTGCGCTTGTTGTAACCCCGTCCCACTATCTTTCCGTCACAGACTATGACGCAGCCGATGGGAACTTCGCCCAGATCAAGAGCATGCCGGGCCTGGACCAGGGCTTTCTTCATATATTTTATGTCGTCTTTTTCGTTCATACTGATCCTTTCGCGGAAGAAAAGTTTATGTGATAACCTTTCCCAACCCCTTAATTATAGTAAAAAACAGACTGATTGGCAACAATATTTGGTGCTTGTGAAAAAAATCTAAACAAGATATTGTATTTTTGACATAAAAAACCACAATTCTGTGAAAATAGCACAAATGACAGACACAAAAATATACAAAATGCACAAACACGCAAGAAAACGACTTTAAAATATACAAAAACATCATGTTAAAATGCACAAATGAAGCAAATATAAATTGTGCATAATGTATATTTGAATTATGGGAGAATTTATCAAAAAAAGAGAATTATTTTGACTTTAAGAAGCTAATATGCTAATATACACAATATGTTGTGGTAGTGGTTATTTGCATAGTAGCAGATAATGTATTTATCGGGCTTCTGTGCAAATGTTACAATGTCTTCACTGTC
>JAZQNG010000157.1:0-50473 GCA_045627205.1 Lachnospiraceae bacterium | reverse complement strand
CTCTCGTAGTTGCAGACATTCCAGAGTTTTGATGCGGCATAGCACATGTGACCGATGATATTTGCAGATGCAGAATCAAGACTTATTGCAGTCTCACGTGATAATAGCATTCCTTTCTCCCTCCTTCAGTTAATCTTTGTCCTTCAAAATAGGTTTTGTATAAATCTATTATAACAAAAAACATGATTAACCGCAAGGAAAAATCGAATTTATGTTCTATTTGTTTTATGCCCCTGCCGATTTTTCTTGCGTTCGTACGCTTTCATCTCGGCACTTGAAGAACCGAGGATTCCCGCTTTTTATCCTAAAATTAGCTTTTTCAACTGCTTTCACATAAAATGGAACGTTTACACCCTTTTCTCCTAATTCAAATGTCAATCCTACTATTGCCTCATTAGTATCTGCACTTCTATCAACCTGAACTGACATACTAATTGACAACTGTACCTCTTTATCTTCCTGCTTATTAAATTCTTCATTAATTTTAAATTCAAGATCCGTCAATGCTGGATTAGTAAACTGAAATGCACTTTCCATATCTTCTCCTACGCCGCCCAAGATAATAAACCATCACTCTTAGAGCTACTATAATCATTATTTTTTTCTACTAAAACCGACCCCTCTGATAATGAATCCTGTGAGTTATAGTATATTGCTGTCGAAGTCTTGAACTTAAATGTAACTTCAACATTCATTTTTGCTTCATTTGGGGTTTCAGCCAAGAATGATAAATCCAAATCTGCAATCTCAGCTTCAAAACCATCAACTGTCCTCTTAATATTTACATTCTCATTAATTCGGTTCATGTGTTCATTACGAAGCGAAATTTCCTCTCGAGTAGGTCTAAATAAGGAATTAGCAAAATTAACTGCATCTTCACCTGATAATCTAATTGTTCTTATTACCTGATTACCCATACTTATCTCAATTATCTATTTCTATTATCTTGCTTTTTTTATCTATTTCTATTATCTTGCTTTTTTATATATTTTATAGGTGTTTGCTATATATTATTATTTTTGGCACGCCCTAATTATATTTCAATCGCATTTCATGTGATTTATGGGATTTCCAACTTTTCCAACGAGTCCGTCAAGGCACTTATCCACTTTTTGATTTTGCACTTGTTCCATTTGGCAAACTATTATGTTTAATTATATACCACATGTTGCCATTCTGTCAATTATTATATTTATGTTGTGACATGCGGCAATTTGATTCGCTTTCGAATAGGAACATAGATAACAATTCCTTCGGCAGGTAATAATTGCAGATAAAAAACCACCTCACGGCGGACCGCGAAGTGGCTGACTTTAGGCCTGAAGGCGTCTTGGGACACCTGTCAACGCCCGCTTATTCTACTGGTTTTCCTTAATATGCACCTTTGCATTACACTCATCAACAAATGTATCCATTTCTGCAAACTCATCCGAATGAACAACTCTCATAAAAGCGAGGAAAAACTTCATATCAAAGTTCTTCACCTCGTCAATCATCAGCTCCATAGCCGTTTCCTTGTCAAAAGCCGCACGATACGGACGTTCCGAAACAAGCGCGGAATAAACATCACTGATGCGCAGTATTCGCGAACCGACCGGAATACTGTCTCCTTTTATATTATCAGGATATCCTGAGCCGTCCACATTCTCATGATGATGAAGAATCATCTGTTTAAATTCATCATCACCGATTGCTTCCCTCTCAAGAAATTCAAAGCCAAGTGTAGGATGCTTCCGGACATACCTGATTTCCTCTATTTTCAATACATTTTTACGTCTTCCGTACAGATAGCTGCTAATCTGCATTTTCCCGATATCATGCAGAATTCCGGCATCCGCCATCTTCTCACAGAAATCCTCGTCATAGCCAAGCTCCTTAGCCAGACGGTAGGCCAGATTGGCAACCAATATGCCATGGTCTATTGCCTCGACCACATCCTCGGGATGCTCCTGGTCCAAAGCAAAAAGCCTGATATACTCTTCTCTTCCTTTAATCATGTGTTAAACCCCATGCTGCACCCTCGCAGCCCCATTATAGTTCTGCCTGTATGTACTGTTCTATAATTATTTTTTGTTCAGAAACAGCTTTTTTCTTTCTATCATTTCATCAATTCTGTCTATATACTCACTTACACTCTTTACATTTTCCACACGCCCGAAC
Source organism: Lachnospiraceae bacterium (assembly GCA_045627205.1). GTDB lineage: Bacteria > Bacillota > Clostridia > Lachnospirales > Lachnospiraceae > RUG11977. Next base: position 48,313 of record JAZQNG010000157.1, on the reverse strand, counting down.
CTTCTTACCGCCGGGGTACCCGAAAAATCCGAAGCAGCTCCTTTAGAGTCACCTGCTGTCTGCATTGTTCCGGCAGCCTCTGTGAACCTGTAGTCGGTAAATTTGGAGGAGGCTCCTGCCCCAAGAGCAAGAATCATCTGTTTTTCCTCCATTATAAGGATATTGTAGAGTCCCTCCCTGCCGGGCTTTGCATAGCCGACATTTTCAAGGCTCTCCGTCATATTCTTCTGTCTGTACAGATAATATGGTTCATATCCGTGTCCGGCACAGAAATCTGCCGCATATTCCACCATTTCCGCAACATCCGAAGCCTCCAGGCCGGCACACGCTTCCTTTTCCGTACTCAGCCTTGCCGCACGTTTTAATGCCAGAGTGTGAACGGTAATGCTTTCGGGATCCAGCTTTCCGATTTCCTCAAGCGTATATTTCATGTCCTCAAGACATTCACCCGAAAGCCCGGCAATCAGATCCATATTAATATTGTCAAAGCCCATGCCGCGTGCCAGCAAAAAGGCTTCCACAGTCTGCTCCACCGTATGTTTGCGCCCAATGATATCCAGTGTTTTTTGGCGCATTGTCTGAGGATTTATTGATATTCTGGTGACGCCCGAATTCTTCAGCACACAAAGCTTTTCCGCATCAATGCTGTCCGGTCTTCCTGCCTCAATACAGAACTCTGCAACATAGGTAAAATCAAATTTTTCCTTAACCCTGTCGATTACCCTCTTCAGCTGTGCGGCAGATACGGCAGTCGGTGTCCCGCCGCCAAAATATACCGTTTCAAGCTTTAAATCGGGAAAAAGATTCGCGCATTCATCAATCTCATGAAGAAGCGCTTCAATATACGGCTCCACCAGATTGCTGAAACGCCCGATGGGATGGGAACCGAAGGAGCAGTAGTTGCAGATGCTCGGACAGAACGGAAAACCGACATAAAGGCTGTAGCCGTTCTGATAATCGAGTTCACGCAGCAGCTGAAGCTCACGTCCCGCAATTTTCTGTGCAAGTCCTGCCTTTTTAGGACTGCAGTAATAGGTATCCGTCATGTAGGAAATATTCCCTACCGTATTTTTTTCAAGTCTTTCAAGACACAGCTTCGTAGGACGGACACCGGTAAGGATACCCCAGGGAAGCTGTTTTCCGGTCTCCTCCGAAAGGATTCTGTAAAGCGCCCGCAAAAGCTGATTCCGATAATCACGATGCCGCAGCTTTTCCTCTGACATGTGCAGCTCCGATTCATAGACTACATCGGTAGTCCCTGTATAAACCACATTTTCCGTGCAACGCTCTACCCCATTAAAGGAAATGGAAAAGCGTTTTTCTTCTGTTGAAAAATAAAGATTTACAGTCCTGCCCGAAACGGCACCCGGGTAAAAGGATTTTATGAGAGGACCGACATCCTGTGAAAAATCAAGTCCCGAAAAATTTACGTTCACATTCAATTGTTGTAGCCTCCCCATGCCCCGGAAATACCCTTGTATCTCCCGGAAGCTGCATCAGTTTATTCGTAAGTGATGAGAAAAGGGCCGTTTCATCCCCGGTAGGAAGATCTGTGCGCCCATAGCCCCGGTAAAACAGGGTATCACCGCTCAAAAGAACCTTCTCATTCAGCAGGTAGCACACGCTTCCCTTAGTATGTCCGGGTGTAAATATCGTCCTGATTTTCAGACCTGCCGCCTCAAACACCTCTCCGTCGGAAAGATATCTGTCGGCAGATATTTCAACCGGTCTGTGAATTTTGGCCGAAACATTCATTTCACTGTTACCCAAAAGCTCGGCTTCATCCCTTCCCGCAAAAACCTGCGCCCCATATCTATCCTTCAGGGGAGCAACCGCGGTAATATGGTCAAAATGACCATGGGTAAGAAGAATCACACTACAGGTCAGTCCCAGAGAATCGAGTTTTTCCATGATTCTACTCTCGTAGGCTCCCGGGTCTGTAACAACAGCCTCGCCCCTGTGCTCACCGTCCTCACAAAAAAGAATATAACAGTTGGTCTGAACCGCACCAACCACAACCTTCTCAATTCTCATGCCCGCTCCTCTTAAAAATGCCTGTCAGCCGCCCATTGAACGCTCGATATCCTCGACGCCCTCAACATTCCTTAGCTTTGCAATAATTGTATTCAGTGTTTCCGTATCGCTTACATCAAAGCTCAGCATAATGGTTGCCGTGTTCTGCTTGCTTGTACGAACGTTCATTGAGGTTATGCATATATTGTTTTCCGTCATAACCTTCGAAATACCCAGTACCACACCGGGTCTGCTCTTGGCATAAATCTTAATTTCTGCCGAAAAGAGCTTTGAATCCTCATTCTGTACGGTGGTATTCCACTCAGCCGGAACAAAGCGCTGACGGTCATTTTCATTCAGGCCCATGATATTTACACAGTCCGTCCTGTGAATCGATATACCGCGTCCCCTTGTGATAAATCCGACAATCTCATCTCCCGGAACGGGTGAACAGCATCTTGAGAAATGAACCGCAATATCATCAATGCCCTGAACTATTATGCTGCCCTTGGCCGAGGTGGTAATCTTTTTATCCTGCCTCATATCCGGAATTGTTTCCAGAACCTGGGCATCTGTCATCTCGCTCTTCTTGGTCTTCAGATATTCATCATAAAGTCTCTGGAAAACCTGATGCTCCTTCAGACCTCCGTGTCCGATTGACGCATATATCGCATCCCAGTCATGATAGCCATATTTACGAAGTACCGTCTCAATGAATTCAGGCTTTAAAACATCGGACGGTGCAACTCCCTTAGCCTTGCAGCAGGCCAGAAAAAGCTCCTTGCCGTGTGCGATATTATCATCCTTGTTCTCGCTTCTGAACCACTGGTTGATTTTATTTTTAGCCTGGGTTGTCTTTACAACGGAAAGCCAGTCTCTTGATGGTCCCTTGGAATTCTGTGAGGTGATAATCTCAATCTGGTCTCCGTTCTGAATTACATAATCAATCGGTACCATCTTGTTGTTTACACGTGCGCCGACCATCCTGTTTCCTACAGCACTGTGAATGCTGTAGGCAAAATCTATCGGCGTCGAGCCGACAGTAAGATTCTTTACCTCGCCACTGGGTGTAAAGCAGAATACACTGTCCGAAAACAGGTTTAAATCGTCCTTTAAAAGCATAAGGAATTCCTTGTTGTCGGAAAGGTCCTTCTGCCATTCAAGAATCTGTCTCAGCCAGGTAAGCTTCTCCTCCTCTGAATCCGGGCTCATCTTGCCCTCTGGATCGACCTTGTACTTCCAGTGCGCAGCAATACCGTATTCAGCAGTCTTGTGCATCTCATAGGTACGGATCTGGATTTCAAAGGGCTGTCCCTTATGACTTATTAACGTAGTATGAAGGGACTGATACATATTCGGCTTGGGCATGGCTATATAGTCCTTGAAACGGCCGGGAATCGGCTTATACATTTCATGGATAACGCCCAGGGCCGCATAGCAGTCCTTAATATCATCAACAATTATACGGACCGCAAACAGGTCGTATACCTGGTCCAGTGATTTATTCTGTGTAACCATCTTCTTGTAAATACTGAAAAGATGCTTTACACGCCCGGTAACAACGGCCTTTATATTTGCTTCCCGAATATGCTCGCTTACCTCCTCGGTAATCTCGGCAATAAAGTTCTCCTGCTCACGCAGACGCTCCGCTACCTGTGCAGAAAGCTCCTTGTAAACCACAGGCTCAAGATACTGCAGTGAAAGGTCATCCAGCTCGATTTTGATTTTGGAAATACCGAGACGCTGGGCAATAGGCGAATATATATCCATGGTTTCCCTTGACTTCTCATACTGCTTGTGAGGGGGCTGGTACTGCATGGTACGCATATTGTGGAGTCTGTCGGCAAGCTTTATCAGAATTACACGGATATCCTTTGCCATGGCAAGGAACATTTTCCTCAGGTTTTCAGCCTGAAGCTCAACCTTGTCCGCAGCATAATTAAGGTTGGTCAGCTTTGTAACGCCATCAACCAGCAGCGCGATTTCCGTGCCGAACATATGCTCAAGCTCTTCCTCGGTAACAACGGTATCCTCAACCACATCGTGAAGGATACCTGCCACTATACTCTCAATATCAAGCTCCAGCTCTGCAAGAATCAGAGCAACACAAATAGGGTGAATTATATAAGGTTCACCCGATTTGCGCTTTTGGTCCTTATGGGCCTCATACGCCAGCTTATAAGCCTTCTCAACCAGTTCAAGGTCTGAAGAAGGATGATATGCCGTTATACTTTTTTTCAGCCGTTCATAAAGCTCCTCGGGACTTGTGAAATCCGCCGGGCTTGAAACGTCATAATGCCGTAGTTCCATTAAATCACCTGGTTTTTAATATTGTAAAACTGAAAATATGCTTTGAAGCTTCTGATGCACTTATTCAAAAACATATTTTGTTATGCTGTGGAATTCGCTGCCTGCCTTTAATACAGGTGAGGCAAAGTTTTTCTGATTTATCGAATCGGGGAAATACTGTGTTTCAAGGCATACGGCACATCTCTTTCCATATTTGGCGCCGCCTTTTCCCTTCTGCTTCTTAATGCAGTTTCCCGCATAAAACTGAACGCCGGGAAGGTCTGAATAAACCGTCATGACACGGCTTTCATCATCATTTGAAAGAGTTGCAATCTTTACAACCTTATTTCCCTTTACATCAAGCGCGTAGTTGTGGTCGTAGCCCTTTCCAAGCTTCAGCTGCTCATCATCGTCATTAATCCTGTCACCGATTGTCATCTTCTTCGTGAAATCAAAAACAGTACCTGCTACAGGTGCAATTTCTCCGGTGGGAATGCAGCCCTTAACAACAGGGGTATAGTGTGAAGCCTTCAGCCAGAGCTTATGTCCCATTGCTGAGCCTGAAGCATGTCCGTTAAGATTGAAATATGTATGGTTTGTAGGATTGTAAACCGTATCCTTATCCGATTTTGCAAAATATTCTATCTCGATTCCGTTGTCCTCGGTAAGTCTGTAAATAACCTCTGCAGTAAGCTTTCCGGGGAAGCCCTGGTCAAGGTCAGGGCTTACAAGACTGAATTTTACCGCATTTTCCTTCTTTAATGCAGTTGCCTTCCAAAGCAGCTTGTTGAAGCAACCCGTAAAATGACTGTGAAGATTGTTGCGTCCGTCATTTTTCTCAAGCTTATAGGTTTTCCCGTTCAGTTCAAACCTCGCGCCTGCAATACGATTCGCATTTCTTCCGATAGTGCTTCCAAAGAAAGACGGATTGTAGAAATACTCCTCAGCCGTGTCAAAACCAAGTACTACATCTGTAGTATTTCCGTTTTTGTCAGGTGCATATAATGAAGTCAGTATCGCTCCGTAATTTGTCACCTCCGCAACCATTCCGTTTTCATTTTCAATTCTGAAGATTGTGATTTCTTCCCCATTTCCTGTTTTACCGAATTTTCTGCTTGTGATTCCCATAATACATACCGTAAAAACGGCCCCTCCTTATTTTTATATTACACCGGTATTATAATTCCCGATTTAATGCTTTTTTTTCTGGTATTTCCACAGGCATAAGCCTGTGTCCGAAACATCCTAAACATCCTAAATATCTTGAAATTATAGCATATTCACTGCCCTACTGTCAACGGAACGTTACCGTTCACAGTCTGTCTTCCGTTCATACCTGCAGAAGCAGAACTCCATATCAAAACAGGTCTGCTCCTCACCCTCTTCAACGCACTCCCATTCCTCATCAGCATCAAGATTCGGAAAATAAGCATCTGCCTCATATGCATAATTTATCTTTGTAATGATAGCGGTATCACAGTAAGGGAGCAATTCCCGGTAAAGGCTTGCACCTCCGATGACATACACATCATCTGTATCCACATCGCGGATAAGCTCCATCAGTTCCTCCACGCTATGAACAACCTCCGCATCCCTAACCTCATACCTCGGATTGTGTGATAAAATGATATTTCTTCTCTCTTTTAAGGGACGTCCGCCGGGAAATGTGTCCATTGTCTTTCTTCCGAGAACAACAACCTTTCCTACAGTCTCCCTCTTAAAATTCATCTGGTCGGCACGGATACTTACAAGAAGCTGTCCCTTATAGCCGATGGCCCAGTTTTTATCTACCGCAGCTATTAATTTCATTTTAATTAAACCTCCGTTATCATCCGGTTATCCCTGTCTGTATTTTCTGTACACAGCAGAACAGTCCGGTCTCGTTAAATGGCAACCGGTATATTCAGAATCTGGTCACCGTATACATAGTTATCAAGACGCACATCGTCCTTAGTAAAATCATAGAAGCTCTTCTTCTCCGGATTCAGCCAGAAATCCGGTGCCGGATTGGACGGTCTCGAAATCAGCTCCTTTATCGAATCCACATGCCTGTCATAAATATGCGCATCCGCAATTACATGGACAAATTCGCCGACCTGCATATCGCATTCTCTTGCAAGCATATGTGTCAATACCGCATACTGTGCCACATTCCAGGCATTTGCTGCCAGAATATCCTGAGAGCGCTGGTTCAGTATGGAATTTAATACGAGCTTTCCGCCGTTCCTCGGCTTCGTTACATTAAAGGTCATACTGTAAGCGCAGGGATACAGCATCATTTCAGACAAGTCCTGATGTACATAAATATTCGTCATGATACGCCTGCTGAAGGGATTGTTCTTCAGATCGTAGATTACTCTGTCAACCTGGTCAAACATACCCTCCTTATATTTATGCTTTACGGACATCTGATAGCCATAGGCCTTTCCGATAGTACCGTTTTCATCCTGCCACTGGTCCCATACATGGGTAGACAGGTCTGCAACACGGTTTGATTTTTTCTGCCATATCCACAGCATCTCCTCCGTGGCGGACTTTATCGGAGTCTTTCTAAGTGTCAGCGCAGGAAACTCCCTGCTTAAATCGTATCTGTTTACGACACCGAATTTCTTTATAGTATATGCAGGCGTTCCATCCTCCCAATGAGGGCGCACCTTCTCATCCTCTGTACTGGTACCGTTTTCCAGTATATCACGGCACATATTTTTAAATAATTCATCTGCTACGCTCATTTTATGAACCATTACCTTTCGATAAATTTAAAGTCACCGGCTTAACAGGAGCCGGCGACGGCACAACACTGTCTTACAAGCAAAAGACCGCCGCAATCAAGCGGCGGCCCATAAAATCATATTAATCAGATTTCGGCAAATTTCCTGATATTTGAAGCATTTGCATATTTAGTACGATGACCATCCTCCAAAACAACCAGTGTGGGAGCTGCCATTATGCCCCACTCACGCGCGAGCTCGGGATTATCCTCTGCATCGATTATAGTATATTCCTTTCCCTCAAGGTACTGCTTTGCAAGTCTGCAGTTGGGACATGTCTTTGTCGTGAAGAGATAGAGTCCGTCAGCTGTCAGCTCATCAACCCTTACTCCTGCCTCAGTCTCAAGCTTCTCAATATCAAGCGGCTGTGTATTCTTATCAAGTGATACTGCTATATCATCTGTATTGAATGAGCAACAGCCTGCACCAAGTGAAAATCTTGTGGACTTGTCCATTCTGTACTCAGTTCTGTTCTTATATTCCTGGCTCTTTCCTGCATTCCAGTTCTTTACCGGTCTGTAGTAGCCTGTAATTCTTGAATAAACCTCAGCCTCTTCACCGCATATAGGACAGGTGAACTGTTCTCCCGAAAGATATCCGTGGTTCTTGCAGATTGAATATGTAGGAGACATTGTATAGTAGGGAAGCTTATAATTTTCAGCAATCGTACGTACCAGCTTGGCTGCTGCATCCCATGAAGGAAGCTTCTCGCCGAGGAAGGCATGGAATACGGTACCGGATGTATAAAGTGTCTGAAGACGGTCCTGGATATCAAGTGCAGCGAAAATATCCTCTGTAAATTCTACAGGAAGATGTGAGCTGTTTGTATAGTAAGGAGTGTCGCCCTTTGCACCTGCGGTACGGATATCCGGCCAACGCTTGCGGTCATGCTTTGCAAGTCTGTAGGATGTACTCTCTGCAGGAGTAGCCTCAAGGTTGTAAAGATCGCCATACTCCTCCTGATAATCAGAAAGACGCTCTCTCATGTGATTCAGGACATCAACAGTGAAATCCTGTGTCTTAACATCCGTCATATCCTTGCCAAGCCACTTTGCATTAAGTCCTACCTCATTCATGCCTACAAGGCCGATTGTTGAAAAGTGGTTGTTGAAGGTGCCAAGATATCTCTTTGTGTAAGGATACAGACCTTCATCAAGAAGCTTTGTGATGATTTCCCTCTTTACCTTAAGTGAACGTGCGGCAAGGTCCATCATTCTGTCAAGTCTCTTGTAGAACTCATCGGGAGTAGCTGAAAGGTATGCAATTCTGGGCATATTTATGGTAACAACGCCGATAGAACCTGTACTCTCGCCCGAACCGAAGAAGCCGCCCGACTTCTTACGAAGCTCACGCAGGTCAAGACGAAGTCTGCAGCACATTGAACGTACATCCGAGGGCTCCATATCGGAATTGATGTAGTTCGAGAAGTAGGGAGTACCGTACTTGGCTGTCATTTCAAAGAGAAGCCTGTTGTTCTCTGTATCTGACCAGTCAAAATCTCTCGTAATCGAATATGTGGGGATAGGATACTGGAAACCGCGGCCGTTTGCATCGCCCTCAATCATGATTTCAAGGAATGCCTTGTTGACCATATCCATCTCGTTCTTACAATCCTTGTAGCAGAAATCCATTTCCTTGCCACCGATGATGCAGGGAAGCTCTGCCAGGTCGTTGGGAACGGTCCAATCCAGGGTAATATTTGAGAAAGGAGCCTGCGTTCCCCATCTTGAAGGGGTATTTACACCATAAACGAAGCACTGGATACACTGCTTAACATCATGGTAATTCATATTATCTACTTTTACGAAGGGAGCAAGATAAGTATCAAATGATGAGAATGCCTGAGCACCTGCCCACTCATTCTGCATGATTCCAAGGAAATTTACCATCTGATTGCAAAGTGTTGAAAGATGCTTTGCGGGTGATGATGTAATCTTTCCGGGAATTCCGCCGAGGCCTTCCTTGATAAGCTGCTTTAAGGGCCAGCCTGCGCAGTAGCCTGTAGGCATTGACAGATCGTGGATGTGAATGTCTGCATTACGATGTGCATTTGCAATTTCCTGGTCATAAATTTCAGAAAGCCAGTAGTTTGCAGTAATGGAACCTGAATTGTGGAGAATCAGACCACCGACTGAATATGTAACGGTAGAATTCTCCTTTACACGCCAGTCCTCCTCCTTAACATAGCTGTTTACAATCTCCTTGTAGTCAAGGATTGTAGACTTCATGTTTCTGATCTTCTCACGATTCTTTCTATAAAGAATATAAGCCTTTGCTACCTCATTATAGCCTGTCTGGTTAAGAACGTCCTCAACACAGTCCTGGATGTCCTCAACGCTGATAGTACCATCCTTGAGCTTGGGCTGGAAGGCAGACGTAACTCTCAGCGCCAGCAGATTAATGATGTCATCATTGTAAAGCTGCTCGGTAGCATTAAAAGCCTTCTTAATGGCATTTGCAATTTTTGAAAGGTTAAACTCCGCAATCTCCCCATCTCGTTTTGTTACATTAAAATTGTTCATTACCCTTCTCCTCTCGAAGTTGTACTTCGTTGTGATTTAATTTGGTTCCCGGGGTCTTTCCCCCGACCAAAATCAATTCTATCAGAACACATATTAGAAGTCAACCCAAAAACACAAGATAATGATTAAATTTTAATTTTCTAACACTACATATAGTGTTGCAGAGAATTGTCAGAATAATAACTTTTCTGTTTACTTTTCTAATTTTTCAACGAAAAACAGCCGGTTTACTCCTCTGTCACACCTGCCCTGTTCTTCAGATAGCTCCGCTCCTTTATGGCCATCCTGTCCTCCGGGCAGTGCTCAAGATATACACCCAGCAGCTTGTATGCCAGCTCCAGCTTTCCTCTTTTTTCAGCAATGATGACACTATATTTAAGCACCTGGCTGTTGGACATATTCTTTTCCTCAGCCGCGGCAATATACTGTTCTGCCTTTTCAAAATAGTATTCCGGCGAATTGGTATAATCGTTATATTCTGCCAGTTCAGCACCCTTCAGTGCAAGCGCGATAAGGCTGTCATAGCTGTCAATGTAGGAGGAATGCCCCTTCATATAGGTCATTATTTCATCAATTGCGGCAAGGGCAGAAATTGCATCCCTGTACTTAAGGCATACCTCATAAATCGCACAGTACTCATCAAAGGCATAATCCTTAAGGGAGATGACCATTCTTTCATCCGCCTCCCATTTTGCCCAGTCCTGCTTCAGATAATACAGATTTGCACGCATCCTGTAGGACTTAATTGAATCATTTCCGGCTGCAATGGAGTCGCTTATTACCGGAATCAGCTCATCCGGATTGAACATTTCAACGCTCTGTGAGGAATCATTCTCAGCATCAAAATATTTCCATGCCAGTGCTGCTGCCTCAGCCTTGTATTCGGCACGGCTTGTGGCATCCTCGGAAATATCGCCCAGATTCCTCAGCATGTCAACTGCGGATTTATAGTCCTTCTGCGCCATGTAAATATCAAAAAGACCTTTTCTGACGGCAACTGCGGTATCCTTTTCAGCTCCATAGAAGGAAGGATTGCTCTTCTCCAGCTCCAGCATCTTCAAAAAAGCTGCCTTCGCCCCTTCAGTATCACCACGCTTCAGCATGGAAAAGCCATACCCCGTCCATGCGGGGGCATTTACCTTATTCTCCTGAAGTGCCTTCAGAAAACAGCTTTCTGCCTTCACATACTCACCTGCTTTATACAGCGTCGCAGCCTCGTTCAGATAGTCCTCTTTGCTGCAGCCTGAAAGCATAAGGCAGAAAAGCATAACAAAACATAAGCACAAAATACCCTGTATTCTGTGCTTATTATCTTTTCGGAATTCAATTGTGTTACCGTTTTTAATCAACATATTAACCCTAATCTCCATGCCACGACCGCCAAAGGCGGCTTATGCTTTAAATATGGGACTCCGTTATTTCTGTGCAGCCTCCGCATCCTCACGGCGGATCTGTGCACGCTTAATCTTTCCTCCGAGAGTCTTGGGAAGCTCGGCAACATATTCAATAATTCTCGGGTATTTATAGGGAGCCGTATTATGCTTTACATGGTTCTGAAGCTCCTTTGTCAGCTCCTCCGAAGGCTCATAGCCCTTTGCAAGGACAACGGTTGCCTTAACAACCTGTCCGCGGACGGGATCGGGAGCTGCGGTAATGGCGCATTCAACAACTGCAGGATGTGTAATGAGCGCACTCTCAACCTCAAACGGTCCGATACGGTAGCCCGAGCACTTGATAACATCATCATGACGGCCTACAAACCAGTAGTGTCCGTCGCTGTCCCTCCAGGCAACATCCTTCAGATTGTAGATACCGCTTCCTATGGCCTCGTCAGTCATCTTCTCGTCCTTATAATAGCCTACGAACAGACCTATAGGATAGTCATCCTTCGGAACTGCAATTGTAATCTCGCCTTCCTCGCCATCCTCAGCCTCTTTACCCTCAGAATTCAAAAGCCTGATATTGTAAATAGGTGAAGGCTTGCCCATCGAGCCTGCCTTTGGAGTAATCCAGGGGAAATTTGCAAGAAGAACCGTGCTTTCCGTCTGTCCGAAGCCCTCTGCTATTGTAATGCCCGTAAAATCACGCCATCTGTTAACAACCTCGGGATTTAAGGGCTCGCCTGCCGTAGTCCAGCGTTTAACGCTTGAAAGATCGAAGCTTCCGACATCCTCCTGAAGCATGAAGCGGTACATTGTAGGAGGTGCACAGAAGGTAGTCAGCTTATAATCCTGAATCTTCTTTAAAAGATTAAGCGGAATAAACTTCTTCATATCGTAACAGAATACGGTTGCACCCGCAATCCACTGGCCGTAAATCTTGCCCCAGCCGAACTTTGCCCAGCCTGAATCGGATACAGACATATGAAGCTTATTCTCCTCAACACACTGCCAGTACTTCGCGGTAACGATGTGTCCGAGGGGATGCATATAATTGTGGCAGACCATCTTGGGCATTCCTGTTGTACCCGAAGTAAAATAAATCTGCATAATATCAGTATTGTGAGTTCTTTCTACACCTGTAGGACGTTCAAATTCCTCACTTTGTCCCTCCATACCATCATGAAGGTTCAGCCAACCGTCACGATGTCCGTCTGCCAGCATAAGGTTCTTTACCGAGGGAGCCTCTGCAGCAGTCTGCGTAATCTGGTCAACAACATAGTCGTCATCCAGTGCAATGAACATCTCGATGTTTGCGGCATTTGCACGGTAAACAAGGTCATGCTTTGCAAGCTGAAGTGTTCCCGGGATGATGATTACACCAAGCTTAATAAGGGCTGTGGCACAGATCCAGTACTCGTAGCGTCTTCTTAAAATCATCATTACTACAGAGCCCTTATGAAGACCGAGCGATTTGAAATAGTTTGCAGCCTTATTTGAAAGTCTGCTCATATCAGCAAAGGTAAATACCTTTTCCTCTCCGTCATCATCGCACCATACAAGTGCGCGGTTGTCGGGCTTTTCCTTTGCCCAGCCGTCAACAATATCAAAACCGAAGTTAAAATCCTCCGGAACATTTACCTTGTAATTTGCCTTAAAATCCTCGTATGAATCAAACTCAATACGGGGTAAAAACTTCTCTAACATTTTATTATCCTTCTTTCTTTCCAATGATTTTCCGATGTGTAAACACAGTATTCTGTTGGTTTATGTCTGAAGCAGTGTCTGTCCAGGACACACCTCTTCAGACGCTTACCGCCCTAAATCCGTAAAATGCTTCTGATTGAAGCACCCTGAACCTAGGGCACTCACACCTCGGCAATCATGGTAAGGAAGGTTCCCGGAACATTTCCTCCGCAGCGCTGACCGTGCGGTATATTCGGATTGAAGTAAACACTGTCGCCTTCCTCAAGCCTGATTTCCTTTGTTCCGATTATTACGATAATCGAACCGGAAAGACAGAGGTTGAACTCTTCTCCCTTGTGGCTTACAAGATCAACCGGCTTGTCTGACGGGTCGATCGTAACAAGAAGCGGCTGCATGATTTTCTTTGTAAATCTGAATGCCAGATCTTTAAAATAATATCCGGGGATACGGTCAATAACCTGTCCCTGACCTTTTCTTACCACATGATATGTATCCAGCTTTGCAGCCTCACCGGTAAGTATCTCGGCAAAGTCAACGTTGCAGAGCTTTGAAATCTGATAAATCGTACTGATGGGGACATTCTTCCCCGTGGATTCATACTCCCTGTATGTATCGATATCCACACCAAGCTCCTTTGCGAACTCCTCCTGTGAATATCCGCATGCATCTCTCAAGCCTGCTATACGCTCAGCTATCTCTCTGATTTCATCTTCCATACGCCGCCTCCAAAAATATCTCTAATCCGTAATATAATAGCATACCCCCAAAAATAATTCAAGGTCAATAATCGAGTTCTTACAGCACCACCGAAATCACTATTCCCGCAATAATGATTACTGCACACAAAAGCTTATGAAGAATATTTTTCTCGCGGAACACAAGCTTGCCCGCAAGTATTGTCACAATACAGCAGGACTGCTTGATAAGCGTCATTACCGTAACCCTGCTGTCCGGATTGGCATTTGCAATAAAAAGACATCTGTCCGCTATTACAAAAAACACAGCAAGAAGCCATATCCATTTATTTTTCAGGGCCGAAAGCATATTAAAACCGGAACCGGACTTCGAAGCGCCGCGCCTCACGATTCCGAAAACCACATAGAGCGCATAATAGACTACCAGGAAAAGCATATACCAGAACTGGAGATGTCCGTCGCTTATCGAGGTGTTTGACATGATATACTTGTCAAGCACTCCTGAAACAGAATTCAGAAGGCAGGAAACAATCGTCAGGACAACATAAAATACCATTGTCCCGCCCTGCTCCCTCAAAACCGCAGAAGTACCCTTTGCCGCTGTATTATCCGCTGCTGTATTTCCTGCCGCTGTATTATCCGCCGCTGTATTTCCTTCTGCTATATTTCCCGCGGCTTTATTCTCGGCGGCCTGCATTCTCTCTTTAAACGGGTTGACCTTCAGCATCAGCAGACCGGTTGCTACCAGTCCGAGTCCTGTAAGCTGCCCCGGTCCGAGGGTTTCCTTCATTACAACGACACCAAGAAGCGTCGCAAACAGGATCCGTGAAAGATCGAGTATCCCATACAGGCTTATCGGGATATGTTTTATTGAATTAAAGCTGAATATCCAGGCCAGAAATATGGCAAGCGATTTACAGGCAACGATAACCAGGGTAGAGGGCTCCACCTCCAGCGCATTTTTACCTGCCGGGATGACAAACAGAAAGGACAGGAGCGTATATAAAAATAAAACCTCCGGTGTAGAATTCCTTTCAAGGGCTTTTTTCTTAAACACCTCACGAAGGCCCTTTATCAGTCCGTATGCCAAAACAAGAAATACCCAGCTCATTGTATTTTCCCTTTTCTTCTCAATCCAGTTATCATAAAGTTAAAAACACGAGATACCGTTAAAGGTATCCCGTGCCCAATTTTCAGACCTTTATAAGTCAACCTGATTATTTGTCAGCTTTTTTTGCCTCAGCAGGCTTCTTTGCAGCCGCCTTGATATCAGCCTTTGCTTCCTTTACGGCCTTCTTTACGGTAGTCTTCTTCTCAGCTGCAATTACCTTTGCATCCTTGATGGCTTCCTTGATTTCAGCCTTTACTGCTGTCTTCTTCTCTGCTGCTGTAGCCTTTACTGCCTTCTCTGCTTCAGCCTTTACTGCTGTCTTCTTCTCAGCTGCTGCAGCCTTTACTTCCTTTACTGCCTTCTCTGTTTCCTTCTTTGCTGCTGCCTTCTTCTTGGCTGTCTCAGCCTTTACTTCCTTTGCTGCTGCCTTAACTTCCTTAACAACCTCTTTAGCTGCCTTCTTTGCACCTGTTGCCTTCTTTACGGTAATCTTGTCGAATTCAGCAACCTTCTCGAAGTTTCCGGAAACAAATACCTTGCCGGCCTCAACCTCTTTGCCAAGTACCTTTTTACCGGCTGCGATGGAAACAATATCCTCTGCCTCACATGAAATAATGAAATCACGATCAAAATATTCATAGGGCTCTACAGCAATCTTAGCATCTGAAACCTCTACATAAAATGCGCCCTCGCCTTCACCTGTTACATTCACCTGAACGGCAAGATGACCTTCTACCTTTGAAGCGTCTGCTTTTTCATAAGACTTCTTTACCTTTGAAACGATCTCTTCGTATTTCATAATATCCTCCGAAATAATCTTTACTTTCCTATAATTATGCAGTTTCCTGCCCAACATTTTCATAATAACATTTCACATTTTAAAAGTAAATATACGCAATAAACAAAAATAATGAGCAAAAAAACGCAGATTTATGCACTTTTACATAAGAAAATGCCTTTATCAACTCTTTTGTTAAGGATATGCATATCATCCTACCTCTTTTCAGACCATCCATAATATCCGAAGCACAGCTGCCGGCTGAACCCGTGCTTATTCTTGACAAAAAAATCCGTATATCGTATGATACAAGCGTTATAAGAACAATATTTCAGCATCAGGATTGCAGGTAAGGATTCTGATATTAATAATATAGGAATTATTACGGAGAAAAATAAACGTGAAGGAAAATATATATCTTGACTTCAACCGGAGCGCCAAGCGCAAGCGGCGGAAGAAGTGGATGGGCATAATCATTCTTGTTGTCCTCGCGATAGGGCTTGGAGTCGGAACCTATCTTATCATCCACTCACTTTCAAAGCAGGCTGATGCCGACCGTCAGAAGCAGGCTGAACAGAATACGGACCCGGACAGTCCCATGGCTCTGGCATATGCAGAGGGACTTGCAGATATGACAACCGCCAGCTGGGAAAATGCCGGAATAGATTTGAGTCAGGAAACCGCAGAGACCGATACTGCCGCTTACGCCTCCTCCCTTGGAGAGCTTGATACAACAAAGGGCATCTGGGGTCTGTGGATTCCCGCAGAGGAACCCGAGGAGGATACCGTCGATCCCTATGCCGAGGAAATCTGGATGGGGGATTTTGTCGACACCCGTGAGCGCGTTGATGCAAAGGGAATCTATGTATCCTCTGCCTACATTAACAAAAAACTGAACGATGCAATTACACTTGTTGACAATACAGAGCTGAACGCAATGGTCATCGATATAAAAAGCGATGCCGGATACATCACCTATCAGATGGATTATGATGTTGCAAAGCAGATCGGCGCATGTACCTCCACAATCGGAAATATTGAGTCCACCGTTAAAAAGCTCAAGGAACACGGTATATATCTCATAGCCCGTGTTGTTTCGCTGAAGGACCCCATCCTTGCCGAGAAAAAGCCCGAGCTTGCACTTAAAAACATGGATGGCTCCATTTTCAGGGATTCCTCCGGGCTTGCCTGGGTAAACCCCTATGAGGACGAGGTATGGAACTATCTTACCGAGGTATGCAGGCAGTGTGTCAATGTCGGATTTGATGAAGTAAATCTCGACTACATCCGTTTCTCAACAGATAAGGGAATGTCCAATGTGGATTTCGGTCCCAAGGCCGAGGAAATGACCAGAATCGAGGTCATTACCGACGGAATACGCAGAATCTGCGAGGAAATCAAGCCCCTGGGCGCATTTGTTTCCTGCGATGTATACGGTGCCATCATTTCAAGCTCCGTGGATGCAAAAATAGTCGGACAGAGCTACTTCAACATGGCCAAATATCTTGACTATATCTGTCCGATGGTTTACCCGTCCCACTACGGTGACGGCTACTACAATCTTGACTATCCGGACTGCCATCCCTACGAGCTGGTTTATCATGCTCTGATGGATTCACAGAAGGTCCTTTATATGATCGACCCGGCTGAAAACAAGGCCGAGGTACGTCCATGGCTGCAGGATTTCACAGCTTCATGGGTAAAGCATCACCTGAACTACGGAAAGGATGAGGTCCGCGGGCAGATATCCGCTGTTTACGATGCAGGCTATTCACAATGGCTGCTCTGGAATGCAGGTATCAGCTACACGGAGGAAGCATTAAAGAAGGAATAGATATGGATCTGTTTTCATTTATGGAAGAAAAAAACAAGGAAAATGAATCTCCCCTCGCCTCAAGGCTGCGTCCCACGACGCTTGAGGAGGTTGTAGGCCAGGAGCATATCATCGGGAAGGACAAGCTGCTTTACCGTGCGATAAAGGCGGACAGACTCAGCTCAATCATATTCTACGGTCCTCCCGGAACCGGAAAAACAACGCTGGCAAAGGTCATAGCAGCAACTACAAAATCCATGTTCTGCCAGATAAATGCCACCTCTGCAGGAAAGAAGGATATGGAGGATGTTGTTGCCGAGGCCAAAAAAACTCTTGGCGGCTTCGGACGTAAAACCATCCTGTTTATTGATGAAATCCACCGCTTTAATAAGGGCCAGCAGGACTATCTCCTCCCCTTTGTGGAGGACGGAACAATCATTTTAATCGGTGCAACAACCGAAAATCCGTATTTTGAGGTCAACGGCGCGCTCATATCCCGTTCCATCATATTTGAACTTAAGCCCCTTACATCGGATAATATAAGGACACTTCTGCTCCGTGCTGTAAATGATACAGCAAAGGGAATGGGCTCCTTCAGGGCCACAATCGAACCCGAGGCCCTCGATTTCTTAAGTGATATATCAAACGGAGATGCCCGTTCAGCCCTCAATGCGCTCGAGCTCGGCATTCTCACCACAGAGCGTTCTGAGGACGGCCTGATACATATAGACCTGGCCACTGCCTCTGAATGTATTCAGAAGCGGGTGCTGAAATATGACAAAACAGGTGATAACCACTACGATACAATTTCTGCCTTTATAAAAAGCATGCGGGGTTCAGACCCCGATGCGGCAGTTTACTATCTCGCGCGTATGCTTTATGCAGGTGAGGACATAAAGTTCATTGCAAGACGTATCATGATATGTGCCGCAGAGGACGTATCCAATGCAGACCCCATGGCACTTGTCGTTGCGACTGCGGCCGCTCAGGCTGTTGAACGCATAGGAATGCCCGAATCTCAGATTATCCTTGCGCAGGCTGCCTCCTATGTTGCCTGCGCCCCCAAGAGCAATTCTGCGGTATCCGCAATTGAGGAATGTATGGAGGTTGTAGCAAAGGAAAGGATATCAGGCATTCCGCCGCATCTTCAGGATGCACACTATAAAAGCTCCGGAAAGCTTGGACACGGAATCGGCTACAAATATTCGCACCTTTATAAAAACCATTACTGTAAACAGCAGTATCTTCCGGACGAATTGGTCGGCCGAAGGTTTTATAAGCTGACTGATATAGGCTACGAAGCAAAATTAAAGGAATACCTTAAAAAAATCCAAAGAGAGGCTGAAGATGAGCAAAACAACTGACAAAAAATCAACTTTAAAAACAACAGCTGCGAAAACAGTTGACGGGCAGGGCAGCCTGCAGGACAGCGGTGCAAACGACACACAGGAAATTGAAATTCCGGTCACCGGAAGAAGTCCCTTTGTGAGGATAATGGCCATCATTGCTATCATCATCCTGCTCAGCATGTATGTTATTTCAATAATAGCCGCCGTGTCAGACTGGGAAAACAGCTTCGAAATTTTCCTGGCTGCTGCGTCAAGCACCATCATACTTCCGGTACTTATATATATTATCCAGCTTTTTGCAAACCTCAAAAACAGAGATAAATAAACATGTGTCCCGTGACACCGGACAAAAAACATCCATAGTATCAAAAAGGGGCTGCCATCAGGTAAAAGACTTCATTCTTTTCACCCGGTGACAGCCCCTTTAGTATTCAGTTATTCTTCAGTAAACGAATCGTCGAAGACATCATCCTCGCCACCCATCTGATGGGCATCCTCATAGAGTTCATCATCAGGAACAACATCCTCAGTATCATCCGTTCCCGGCTTGTTATGCTTAAGGCAGGTTTCCTCAGGCTTGTAGACATATGCGCTGTCCCAGGTTCCTACATTACAGCCGCTGCTGTATCCGGGATAGCCGTCGTACTTGGAATAGTCCTCACTCTTCACAAGAAGGACAACCGATTTAACCTTCTTTTCAGGACAGTTCGGTGTTGCAAGCTTCTTTGAGCTCTTGCATATATTTACACGGATATGGCAGGTACATTTCTGAGTCGGAACCGTACCCTTTGCAAAATACTCC
The DNA here is from genome assembly GCA_045627205.1 of Lachnospiraceae bacterium. GTDB lineage: Bacteria > Bacillota > Clostridia > Lachnospirales > Lachnospiraceae > RUG11977. The sequence goes on along the minus strand of JAZQNG010000157.1, from coordinate 29,084 downwards.
GTGGATACACATGAACCGCCCTCTGCCTCATCGCATAGACCTGTAACGGCAAGCTTGCCACACTTGGTACATATGGTTGCCTTCTGTATGGAATCCGGCATTTCCCAGGTCTTATATTCAAGCTGCTTGGTCCTGTGAACCTCCTCCATAATATTTCTCCAGAGATCCTGTTGGTATGACTTATTCTTCTGGTTGAACTGATAGTCATAGCCTGTCCATACGGAGCAGGTATAATACGGAGTAAAGCCCGCAAACCAGAGGTCATAGTTTTTGGAGGCCGTACCGGTCTTTCCGGCAACGGGCATATTATAATTTCTGAAGGCAAGTCGTTTACCTGTACCGACTGTAGTGGTATCCAGCATTGCATCTGTTATCAGCCATGCCGTGGAGGCCTTCATGACGTAGCTCGGATGTGTCACCGTATGGTCAATCAGCACATTTCCGTCATGGTCAAGAACCTTTGTATAGTAAATAGGCTTATTGTATTTTCCTTCATTAGCAATTGCGGCATATGCAGCCGTCATATCAATATTTTTAACGCCGTTTGTGATGGCACCGAGAGCCATTGAGACATTTCCCGAATCCTTATCACGGTCAAGTGTTGAAAAACCAAGCTTTTCAAGATACTCATAGCCCAGCTGCGTGCCGATCTGTTCAAGCGTTTTAACAGCTACGATATTCAGCGAATTCGCAATACCGGTCCTCAGGCTCTGCAGGCCTCTGAAGCCTGTGTTGTACCAGTTGTAAACCTGCTTTGTGGAATTCGGATAGAAGTACGGTGAATCGTCCTGAACAGAAGCAAGAGTCAGGCCACCGGCATCAACTGCGGGAAGGAAGGAGGCTACAACCTTGAAGGTTGAGCCGCCGTTTCGTAGGGGCTCGTACGCACGGTTCGTAACGAGATTTCCCTTCTTTTTACCACGGCCGCCGTACATTGCCACAACCTGTCCGTTTGACTGGTCCATGATTGTCATTGAGGACTGCGGCTGTGGAACCAGGTCGATATTCATATCAACCCAGATATCGGTCTCAACCTTATGGGCCTCCGCAAATTCCTCAAACTTCGCAGTGATATCCTCTTCGCTTAAAAGATATTCACTTATACCCTTCTTTGTACCGTCCTCATGGTAATAATATCCGGCCGAATCAACATAGTCCGCAAAATATTTGATTATCTGGTTACGTGAATAGTTGGTTACCGTCTCATCCTCATGATGGATAGAAATAGCCGAAGCATTGCTGAGCAGGTAGCAGGAGCCCTGTGAGCTTCCGAATCCGAACTCGGGGAAATTGCTCTCGTCCGTATAATATCGGTCCACTATTTCCTGAATCTCACGGTCCTGTGTTGTATAGATACTCAGGCCGCCGCGTGAAAGCAGGTCATATGCTTCCTCCCTGGTCAGTCCGAGTTCCGTTTCAAAATCCTTGTACAGCTCCTCCTTCATCGCCTCGGTAAAGTAGGAATACTGTCCCATGACAGCCTTCTTTTTGTTCTTCTGAACCTCCGCAATACGCGTATACACATCATCTGCCATAGCCTCGTCGTACTCCTGCTGTGTGATGAATTTCTCCTCAAGCATGGTATCAAGGCATTTTCTTCTTCTGGCAGCATTTGCAGTCGGATAGGTGATGGGATTCTGTCTTGTGGGGGAAAGAGCTATAGGCGCAAGTACTGCCGCCTCTGAAAGCGTTAGCTGGTCCACAGTTTTGTCAAAATAGCCCTCTGCCGCCGTTTCAACACCGTAGCAGCCGTTTCCGAGGTTTACAAGGTTCATATAATATTCAAGTATCTTGTCCTTGCTCATTACATGCTCAAGATTTACAGCCAGATACTGCTCCTGAACCTTACGTACAATCTTTTCAAGCTTTGTCTTTTCCTGACCGCCGCCGAAGACTCTGTCCTTTAAAAGCTGCTGCGTCAGGGTGGAAGCACCCTGCGTAAAGCCGCTGTCCACAAAGGAGTAGCCGGCACGCATAAGTGTTCTGAAATCCACGCCCTTATGCTGGTAAAAACGCTTGTCCTCCATGGCAACAAAGGCCTTCTGAACATATTCGGGTATATTTTCAATGTCTACATAAACACGATTGGTATTCTCACCGATGAAAATCTGTGAAACGGTCCCGTCCGTATAATACGCGGTCGAGGTATAGCCGCTTACCTCCAGATCCCCAAGAGGAACCGCCGGTGCAGAATCAATCAGTCCGTTAAACGCACCGAGCCCCGCCGTTACAGCAAATATAGCAACCGCAACAACACCGATAATAAGAAAACGAAAAACAATTATCCAGAATTTACTGTTCAGACGTTTTGCAACAGATTTTAATTCCTTACGTTTTTTCGCAACTCCCTGCCTGCTAAAATCCATTTCTATAGCCATGCCTTTCTAAACATATGATTTTGTGCCCAAGGCACAAAAATCTTTTCCTGTTTTTTCTATAATGCACTTTCCGGCCGTTGCATCGACCATCTTTTTCGTAAGCGATGCCAGACCTGTGTCATCACATAAAACGATAGCCTCGACCATATTTGTAAAATTGGTTTCCGCCACCGTAAAACCATCGTTTGAAGCAAAATACTGAAGCCTTCCGTAGCCTGCATAGTCTGTTTTGACAACCACACGGTTCATGAGCTTCATCATTATTATCTCCGAGGAACCGACTGCCTCCGACGCAGCCGCGCTGTAGGCTCTCACAAGACCTCCCGTTCCGAGTAAGATGCCTCCGAAATATCTGGTTACCACAAGAGCCACATTCACAAGGCCTGCACCCTTTAAGACCTCCAACATAGGACTTCCGGCCGTCCTGGACGGTTCCCCGTCATCATTGCATTTTTCAATGATTTTCCCATTCTCCGACAGAACTGTGAAGGCCGAGCAGTTGTGCCTCGCATCCCAATATTTCTTTTTCATTTCAAGAATAAAAGCATTTGCCTCCTCTTCAGAAGATACCGGACGAAGGGTCCCTATAAAACGGGATTTTTTCTCAACAAATTCACCGCAGGCTTCCCTGTTGACCGTATTAAATTCTTCTATCGCCATCAATAAGCCTCCGTCCCAAATAGTCTTTTATCAAATTTTCTTGCAAAACCCGAATATTCAATATATAATAATGCCCGAAGCAAACAGCAGATTTCTGCAGAATGGAGCATATCATGAGTTTATTAAAGGATTGGCGCAAAAGCGCCTACGAAACTGACCGCAGCGACTACGATTCAAACATTTTCTGGACCGGATATTTTCAGGTTGAAAAGGGCATTTATGCTGAAATTCTCGGACAGAACGGAACTCCCGTATCCGGTACCGTAAGCAGTCTTGCCGAAAAATTCGGCACTGACATTTCAATAATGACAGGCTTCCTCGATGGCATCAATGACAGCCTTAAGGTTGCAAATCCCATCGAAGAAATGACAGCCGATACCGAAGTAAATCTTGACTACGACCCCGAAAAGCTTTACTACAACATGGTAGCAGCAAAGGCTGACTGGCTTTACGAGCTGCCCCAGTGGAACGATATCCTTTCAGAGGAACGCCGCAAGGAGCTCTACCGTGAGCAGAAAAACTCCGGTACCGTTCATGTTGAAAAGAAGCCCGGACGTAACGATCCCTGTCCCTGCGGTTCAGGTAAAAAATTCAAATTCTGCTGCGGAAGATAAGCTTCCGTTAAAGGATAACGCTAAAATGTGTAAAATCTGTTAAGGGAAATATGATTATCCAAGGATGTCTTTTCCATATTCCCTGCAGAATTCCGTAAGTGCGTCATCCCAGCTGCGCATGGGCTCAAGCCCCGCTATATCAAAGGATTTCTGTGAAAGCCTGCAGTTCAATGGTCTGCGGGCTTTTGCTATATATTCTGAGGAATCAATCGGTTTTACGGTAATATTTATATTCATCAGTTTATATAAAAATACCGTCATCTCATATCTGGAGCAATAGCCACTGTTCACCAGATGGTATATACCGTATTTTCCGCTTCCTGCAAGCTCCAGCAGTCTTTTCGCCACATCCGACACATAGGTCGGGGAACCTATCTGGTCTGTAACAACATTAACCTCCGAACGTGACTGCGCCACCCGCAGCATTGTTTTCACAAAGCTGTTTCCATTTCTGCCATAGGTCCAGGAGGTTCTTGCGATATAATATTTTTTACACTTTTCCAGTACCGCCTGCTCACCAAGCTGCTTCGTAAGTCCATAATAGCATATCGGTGATGGCTTACTGTCCGTTTCGTAGGGGGTATCACCTGCCCCGTCAAAAATATATTCCGTACTGACGTATATCAGGCTGCAGTCTGCTTCATTGGCCGCCTCGACAAAATATCCCGTTGCAAGCACGTTTACCGCATAGCACCTTTCGCGCTCGTCCTCAGCCTTATCTACAGCAGTATATGCCGCACAATGAATAATGCAGTCCGGCTTAAATTCCCGCACGGTTTTTAGAACAGCCTCCCTGTCAGTCACATCCAGGCTCTGATGTGTTGTCGCAAGCACCTCAAATTCCGGAGCCGTTCCATTATTCATTTCATTTATGCGCTGTGCCCACCAAACAACCTCGCTTCCGAGAAGTCCGCCGGCACCGGTTACAAGTATCCTCATTAAAATACCTCAAATTCTACAATTCGCGCCCGTTCAGCTCCAGAAGCTCTCTTGCTGTCTGAACCGAATCAACACCCATTGCATTCTTTATGGGAGCAAATTCCTTCTCACGCTCAACCTCGAAGGGAAGACAGCTGCCCATCAGATGAACCATATCAAGCGTCAGTGTTTCAAGCTTGTAGGCATTCGGCTCGTCGGGATTTACCGTCACATAGCCTGTAGGCGACGATTCATCCTTTGCCAGATAGGGAACCTTTTTCTTTACAAGATGTATCGGCAGCTGCTGCTTTACAACCTTGTCCATCACATCGACCTTGAACAGATAATTCAGTATAACTCCGTAATCATAAGCCGGTTCGCCATTCTCATCCACTGCATCCATCAGCTTCTCAGTCATTTCATAATATTCAACAACAGAAGGTGCACCGTCCTCAAGACAGATGGAGCCGACCTTTTCACCGGGGTTGCTCTTCCTTACAACCTTTGCGCCGGTCGCATATCCGCTTTCAATTGTCGCACCGACAAATACCGGGTCCGCAATTCTCTGGAGAACGTTGTCAACCGCAAATACATTCAGATATTCTATTCCGGCATTTTTGCACTTTACATCAAGACCGCAGCTTACCATTGAAGAATAGAAGCCGCCGTTGCCATTGGGTGACATAGCCATTTCGTCCGGCTTTGCCATCAGAATCTGCCTGTCTTCATCAAGGCAGGGAGCCATTTCCTGCACAAAAAACGATATATATTTCGGATTATACCCGAAGCATTTGTTGTCCCAAAGGAACTGTCTTGTTTCGGCATCGTTCAGGTAGCTGGTCATAATCATCAGCGGAATCCAGGTTTTTGTTTCCTTTACAACATCCAGCAGATTCTCTATGATGCACTGGAAAATATAGACATTCTTGGTAAGACCAATATCAAACATACCCTTTGCATGGGGACTACCAAGTCTTGTACCCATTCCTCCGCCAAGGACAAGTGCGCCAACCTTGCCGGCCTTTATTGCATTAATTCCTATTTCACGGAAATGCTCACGTTTTTCCTCTATCTCCGCAAGCTTCATCACCCTGATGGGCGAAATCGTCCCGCGTCCTGTATCTTCTACACCTGACGATACGGCACGCAGACAGTTAAAATCGAGCAGTTCTGCCTGCTTAAGGATTCTTGCCTTATCCGTTTCATTCATTTTACCAAAGCAGTCAAGCATCCTTATCTGCCCATATTCATTCAATAATCTGACAAACTCTGTTTCCTGCATAATCTTCCTTTCTCAATCCGTTTTAAGCGTTTAGACCTCCGCTCAAACTCTCCTCTCATTTTCACACACACCTGATTTAATTCACCGTAATAATGTTTTCATTTACAATTGAATATTCTGCCTTAAGCTTTGCTATCAGCTTGTTTACCTTTTCCACTACAGCCTCCGGAACATTGTACTCATCTGTTCCGGTATATTCCAGTACAACAGCTCCCGTATTTCCCTTCGCAATTTCATCAGTCGGGACAATCTGCAAGGCTATTCCGTCAATACCTATACAGAAATGAGGAACTGAATCTGGCTTATTTTCCAGATATTCAGACAGAAGGCCGGCACGTTCATAATAATTGCGCATTTCCTCTGCTCCGGCATTATCAATGCTGCTTCTGCGTATTATTATTTTCTCCGGATACTCCATTTTCTGACCGGTACGCATATCACTTTCAAGGCTCAGAAGCATTTCACCGTCTTTTTCAGCCGGCTCCTCACCAAGCAGCTTTCCCACAAGCTTTATTCCAAGAATGACAAGTATAAGGAGCACCAGGAAAAACAGCAGCACCGCGGTAAATCCCATTATCCTCTTACGACGTCTTTTTCTTTTTTTATAAGCAACTGTCGAAGCCATCAGAACCTCCAAATCCATTCACGCATACATAGCTTATTTTACAACATCCTGATTAAAGTGTCAATGATTACGATAACAGGGGGGGCAGCATATGATTACGATAACAGGGGGGGCAGCATATAGGAGATGTTTTTACGCAAAGAATTGAACTGCAATTTTCTCTTTTGAAAAAGGGGTTGTTGGTCTTTTGGGATAAGTTTGTCCGGCTACTCAATTAGTAAAATAAGGGAGAGGCAGAAAATCAAGAATACCATGATTTTCTGCCTCTCCAGAGACTTTATATTTGATTGTATGTAAACTTCCCGTAAAAGTGAAAGGCATATATTTACTGGATAAACGGTTTTCCTGATTCGCCCTCAAGAAATACCTTTCTGTTTGCCTTGCTCTTTGCAAGCTCTAACATTGTATCTGAAGGTTCAAATATGATTTTGTTTCTTTCGTTGTTCTCTGAAGCGATTATCACATATTTTTTTGCCTCAGGGTCGAGTGAGGAAAAATCCTTTACAGTGAAATTGCCGTTCTGATAAGCATTGAGCTCAGGCGATTTTTCAGGAGCCATAATTTCAATATTGTCAAGGTCGATACGGAGCATTCTTTTACGCTTCTCGCCGCCGCTGATTTTATCAAAATCTATCTGACCGTCGCAGTAAACATATTCGTATACCACGTTAAATCTCGGGAACATCATAACACATAAGACAATCATACCGATTGCAAGGAAAATACATACTGAACCTATCGTCTGTCCAAGTATGGGAATAAACCACAATGCAAAGAACACAATTGCACCAAGTATCATTCCGGCCTTGGCTGCATAGGAACCGGCGGTGGCCCTTCTCTTTACAGTTGCTTCAGTGTATGCTCCGGTCATATAATTAGTCTCCTTTAGATTTTATTATATATATGTATTCGCAAATCGCCCCACTCACTTCCGTTCGCGTGGCTTTTTTGCTCATACATATTGCGCGTTCGCCTTTTCTCTATCTTTACTAAAAGCACGCATTGCTTCGTGCTTCGCACTCCCGCAATGCTCAATATGTATTCGCAAATCGCCCCACTCACTTCCGTTCGCGTGGCTTTTTTGCTCATACATATTGCGCGTTCGGAAATAGAATTTTGGCTTGCAAGCAAGCTTGCAGCAAAAATTCTATTTCCTCACTTTGCTTTTAGTACATCCCACCCTGGGGCATAGCGGGTGCTGCAGGAGCGGGCTCCTTGATGGTTGCTACAGCTGCTTCCGTTGTAAGGAAGGTAGATGCAACGCTTGTTGCATTCTGAAGGGCTGAACGTGCAACCTTTGTAGGATCGAGGATTCCTGCTGCTACCATATCTACGTACTTATCTTCAAGAGCATTGTATCCGATACCGCTCTTTGATTCCTTAACCTTGTTTACAACTACTGCACCCTCAACACCTGCATTGTTTGCAATTGTGTAGAGAGGAGCCTCAAGCGCCTTCAGAACGATGTTTGCACCAGTCTTCTCGTCGCCCTCAAGCTTGGCAACCTTCTTTGCTGCCTCTGTAGCTGCATGAATATATGTTGAGCCGCCGCCTGCGATGATACCCTCTTCAACTGCTGCACGTGTAGCATTGAGAGCGTCCTCCATACGGGGCTTCTTTTCCTTCATTTCTGCTTCTGTAGCAGCACCTACGCGGATGACTGCAACACCGCCTGCAAGCTTTGCAAGACGCTCCTGAAGCTTTTCCTTGTCAAATTCTGATGTTGTTTCTGCAATCTGCGCACGAATCTGGGCAACTCTTGCCTTAATTTCGTCTGCATTTCCTGCGCCATCAACAATGATTGTGTTTTCCTTCTGAACCTTTACGGACTTAGCGCGTCCAAGCTGGTCCATTGTAGCGTCCTTCAGTTCAAGACCGAGCTCCTCTGTAATGACTGTACCGCCTGTAAGGATTGCGATATCCTGAAGCATAGCTTTTCTTCTGTCGCCATAGCCGGGTGCCTTTACCGCAACTACGGTGAATACACCACGAAGCTTGTTGAGAACGAGTGTTGAAAGAGCCTCGCCTTCAACATCCTCAGCGATGATGAGAAGCTTTCTGCCCTGCTTCATTATATCCTCAAGAATAGGAAGGATTTCCTGAATGTTGCTGATCTTCTTGTCTGTGATGAGGATCATGTGATCGTCAAGAACTGCTTCCAACTTGCACATGTCTGTAGCCATGTATGCTGATACATAGCCCTTGTCGAACTGCATACCTTCTACAAGGTCAAGCTCTGTCTGCATGGTCTTTGACTCTTCGATGGTGATGACGCCGTCCTTTGAAACCTTGTCCATGGCATCTGCTACCATCTGGCCTACTGTTTCATCGCCGGCTGAAATAGCTGCTACCTTTGCAATCTGCTCCTTGCCGTTTACCTTTGCTGATGCCTTGAGGATAGCTGCTACTGCAGCATCTGTTGCCTTCTGCATACCGTTGCGGAGGATGATGGGGTTTGCGCCTGCTGCCAGGTTCTTAACACCCTCGTTGATCATAGCCTGTGCGAGAACCGTTGCTGTTGTTGTTCCGTCGCCTGCTACATCGTTTGTCTTTGTTGCTACTTCCTTTACGATCTGTGCACCCATGTTTTCGAAGGAATCCTCAAGCTCGATTTCCTTTGCGATTGTTACACCATCGTTTGTAATAAGGGGTGAACCGTATGATTTGTCAAGAATTACGTTTCTTCCTTTAGGTCCTAAGGTTACCTTTACGGTATCCGCTAATTTGTTTACACCTTCACAAAGCGCTGCTCTTGCGTCTGCGCCGTTCTTAATTTCCTTTGCCATGATAAAATGCTCCTTTTTATAATTATTCTACTACTGCAATTACATCGTTCTGCTTTACGATGATATATTCCTCACCATCAAGCTTAACTTCTGTTCCCGCATACTTTGAATAAATAACCTTCTCGCCAACCTTAACCTGCATCTTGATTTCCTTGCCGTCGATAACTCCGCCGGGGCCGACTGCAATTACTTCTGCCTGCTGGGGCTTTTCCTGTGCCTTGGGAGTAAGGATAATGCCTGACTTTGTGGTTTCCTCAGCCTCAAGCTGCTTTAAAACAATCTTGTCACCTAATGGTCTTAATTTCATTTTGTAACCTCCTAAAGAAATTCATTATTTTCTTTTCTTGTTAGCACTCGGTTATTTTGAGTGCTAACCACTAAATGATATAATAACACGAAAAATAAAAAATGCAAGCAGTTTCTTAAAAAAATCAAAGAAAAACCGCCTGCATCCAATTTGAATATTAACGGTAAACGGTAGACCCGGGCTATAAATACCGCACTACAGCTGAAGCTGGATTCCGTCTGTCTTTCTGATAGTCCTGATTACGGCATCCTTTGAATTTTTCCAGGGTGCATCCACATTTCTGTAGTCAAATTTGTCGGTATACCATTCTATGTCATCACAGACACGCTGCATATTTTCAAGGAAAAGCTTATCGAGCTTTGCAGTAAACGCATCAAGCTCTTTGCCGGAAAAATGCTTTGCCGCAGCCTCATAAATCACAGCATAGTGCTCCATACAGAAGCCCTTGGAGCCCTCAAACTTTCTTTTAAAGGCTTCATCCTTTTTGTAAAGGTAGAATATAGTATCAATATATCTGTCGAAAATATTGTTTATCCTGTCGCAGATGTAGCAGCTGTTCCCTACCTGCCTCATATAGGCAACAACCGGCGAAACGTCCGAACTTTTCTTAAAGAGTCCTCCGGAAGCCGCACGTCCCTTTTTCTGTGCCTTTTCCGTTTCCCTTATAACGGTCTGCATATGTGTATGAAGCATAAGTGCCAGTCCCAGACGGTTCTGGTTTCCGTAAAGCATTTCCACATGCTTCGGACAGAAGCCGGTCCTGTTTGTTTCCATACGGACATCGTCCTCCATATATGAAGGCCCCATGGTAAAATCAATTGCATTTGTCTGAAGCGTGTCATACATCATACAGACGGGACATTCCCCATCCTCGCCAAATGCATCGTTTACCGGAATTGCATACAATTGTTCATCCATCTGCTTCTCCTCCCTTTGCTTCCTTTATGGCGTCCTTTAAATCTCTTGCCTTATCCTTTATTCTGCCTGTCACGGACTTTGATACAAGAAGCCTTGAAACCCATCTTAAGGATTCATCATACTGCCCGACAAGATAGCAGAGCGCAGAGACAAGATATGTCGCCGTATTATCATCCATTCCGCACATCGGAAAGTTTTCCTTTGAAAATGCAACAGTAAAGCCCTTGATTGCATTCAACAGATATGCCTTTTCTTCCTCCTTCAGACTGTTCAGAACCCTTTCACGGTCTGCCGTATCCGGCGAAAGCGCTTCTGCCCTTCCTCTCGTAAGCCATCCGAGCATCAGACAGATGTAGGCACGTTCGCTTGCTTTCCCATGCTTTATTACCGCATTTGCAAGTACAAGCTTGTGGCGTGCAATAGCCTCATCATAGGTATATATTTCACCGCCCGCTTTAAAGCCTGTAAAGCTTGAGGATATTTTTTCCTTTATCAGCTTCAGCTGTGTCGGGGCAACATGTGTAAATTCACGTGCCATTGCGGCATATCCGCACAACGGACAGACCACTGCGCCGTACTTCAGCGTATCGATTCCTTCATGCTTCGGACGCAGATCCATATCCTGTCCCGTGGAACGAAGCTTTCCCGAGCGCACCGTCTTTTCCTTAAAGGGGTTATCGCAAAGAGGACAGGTATAGGTCTTTTCAAAGATAAAGTCCTTCTCCGTCTGCACGGGATTTTTCTCCGGCACTGCTTTTTTTTCTGCTATTTCCCTTTTTTCTTCCTCGAAAACCGCCATATTGTTCAGGTTTCCAAGTCCCAACAATTCCAATCCGTCAAAAATATCCTTCAAAGCCAACCTCCATGTTAACAATCAAAACCACAGCCTGATACTAAAAATAGATGTGCCCGTCTATGATTTTATAGCTTTTATTGTTGTTTATGCACTTTTCCTTCGATTTTTCTATATTTCCGTTAAAATACAGATAGCTGTCAGGAACAGCCTTTTCCCCACTAAAAGCGGCCTTTGCCGATTCTATGCATTTAAGCATGGTATCATATTTCCAGGTTCCCCTGTAATCCTCGAGATTATCATATATTTCAAGCCTGTCGGACATGCTTGATGTACCGTCGTCCCTTTTTTTCGTAGGTGAGAACTGGGGAGCCCCCCATCTGTTATCATAGATTACCTCTTTAATGGTATTCACATGATTCCAGTCCGAACTGTCATTATTCATTCTGTTGATAATAACGTTTGCTACGGCCACCTGTGCCTCATGGGACATATTGTTGGCCTCGCAGAAAATAATGGCACTCATATAACGAAGGTCCTTCGCGGTATATTTTTCATCCCAGGCGACTACCTCCGCAGCCTTCTTTTTATCGTTTTTCTTTTCAGGTTCGCGGTACAGCTTCTGTATCGCTTTATTGGATTTTACCGTTTTTTCCAGAACTGTCTTCGGGAAAGCACCTGCTTTGGCCGGACATTCAATTATTGCGGCCATCACGCAAAGGATGGCCGCAAATACTAAATTCTTAAATAATTTCATAAATAATTTCATAAACAATTTCATAAACAATTTCCCGGATTAATGATGGAACAGTCTCATTCCTGTAAAGCTCATTACCATGTTGTATTCGTTACATTTAGCAATAACGAGGTCGTCACGTACAGATCCGCCGGGCTCTGCAATGTAGCTTACGCCGCTCTTCTTTGCACGGTCGATGTTGTCGCTGAAGGGGAAGAAAGCATCCGAGCCAAGTGCAACACCGCTGATTGTATCAAGATATGCCTGCTTCTCCTCCTTTGTGAGCGGTGCGGGCTGTGACTTGAAGTACTGCTGCCAGTTGCTGTCTGCTGCAACATCCTCGCCCTCGCCTGTAATGTACTGGTCGATGACATTGTCCCTGTCAGGACGTCCGAGTGTATCGAGGAACGGAAGGTTGAGGATTCTGTCCCACTGACGGAGATTCCAGTTGTCTGCCTTGTTTCCTGCAAGTCTTGTACAGTGAACACGTGACTGCTGTCCTGCGCCGACACCGATTGCCTGTCCGTCTGCTGCGAAGCATACTGAATTTGACTGTGTATACTTGAGTGTGATAAGGCTGATGATGAGGTTCATTCTTGCATCATCGGGAAGGTTTTTGTTGTCTGTTACGATATTGTTCAGGAGCTCGTTGTCAATCCTGAAATTGTTTCTGCCCTGCTCAAAGGTAACACCGAAAACCTGCTTCTTTTCCTGAACCTCAGGTACATAGTTGGGGTCTATTTTGATGATGTTGTAAGCGCCCTTACGCTTTGATTTTAAGATTTCAAGTGCCTCATCGGTATAGCCGGGAGCAATGACACCGTCCGAAACCTCACGCTTGATGATGGATGCGGTAGTAACATCACATACATCGCTGAGTGCAATAAAATCACCGAAGGATGACATTCTGTCGGTACCTCTTGCTCTTGCATAAGCGCAGGCAAGCGGTGACTCATCAAGACCTGCAATGTCATCTACGAAAACAGCCTTCTTAAGCTTGTCTGAAAGGATGTTTCCAACTGCTGCAGATGTAGGTGATACATGCTTGAAGGAGGTAGCACAGCACTTGCCGGTAGCTTCCTTGAGCTCCTTTACCAGCTGGCAGCTGTTGTAGCCATCCAGGAAGGTGATATAGCCGGGACGGCCGTTTAAAATGTCGATAGGAAGATCTGCGCCATTCTCCATGTAAATCTGTGCAGGCTTCTGATTAGGATTGCATCCGTACTTTAACTCAAATTCTTTCATTTCAATATCCTCTTTTCACATTATATAATTATTCACACTATATAATTATTCACACTATTATCTCTGGTTCTTGTTGATGATGCGTGTCTGTCTCTCACCGGTCTCGAGATCAACATATGCTACATACAGTGAAACCTTATTGTCTGCATCAAGGCCGTTCCATACAGTATCCGTAAATTCATCTATGCTGTTCGGAATGCAGACTCTTTCAGGTTCTCCGGTAAACGTGGGAATAGGATTCCCATCGTGATTATAGGTATGGATGAAATGTCCTACACCGGGAAGTGACTTATAGTCGAAGGTGAAACGGTTGCAGGCTGTTCCTTCAGCATCCGCACTCTTTAAAATGCTCATACGGTAGGTGAAATCTGCCTTATCGCTGAACTTCATAACAGCGCTGATTCTGGGTGTCCAGTTGGGTCCGTCCGGCTCAAACTCGCGTGTTGAGAGACCTACCTCAAAGGCGTTGTCCAGAACAGCATATGCAAGCTTGTCTGCAGCCAGCTTCTCTGTCACGGTATTGAAAAATTCACGTTTTCCTTCAAGCTCCTCATCCCATGCCTTAAGATGGTCGTAAACAGTATCGGTCTGGTCGCCGTTTGTTACAATAAGATAATTTTTATAGGTTCTTACGGGTGAATAGATAACAAGACTGGGATCCTCAAGCTTGGAGGGATCGTATGCCTCTATCATTACTCCATCCTCTGTTTTAATGAAAACACGGTTTCTTGAATTGGTGCTGCGGCCCATGATAAAGTAAGCTGTAACAGCCTTTTTTCCGTCCTCGCTCTTGCCAACGACAATACCGCGGCCTACGTAGGAGTTTCCCTTTACGAGCTCATCAAATTTGGTTACGTCATAAATACCCATGACTAGTCCTTTCTGCGTTCTTCGCATTAAAATTATAATTTATGCCCAGGGGTCATCTTCTACAGGTTTTCTGATGTCCGGAAGAAGGCCCTTGTATTCGTTGACAAACCATGTGCCCGTTGAAGGCTTAAGTCTGAGGCTTATTGACCTGGGGCTGTCTGCACCCGAGGAGGCAATCCATAATGTTGCATAGTTTTCCTCACCGTAGGAATAAGGGTTGTCGCTTACGGTAATGGTATAGGGCATGTCTGCCTTGTAATTGTTCGCAGGTGAAGTTCCTGCAAAATATGACCTCGGAACATAGTACTTTCCGACAAGTCTGTCTCTTATGAACTGCTTGTCATATCCCGTTGTAGGACTGGGTCCCTTTAAATAATCAAGCATAGCAAGACTGTCGCTGACCGATTCCTCGTAGCGGCAGAGAACAAGTACTGCAAGTGCTGCTGTCTCAAAGGGATTTTTCATCTCTGCCTCGGGAATTGCCTGAAGTTCAGAAACATTTGCGGGAATACTGTTAAAAACAAAAGTTTTTGATGCCATAGATTTTACCTCCATATTGCATAATGTTCGTGTCTGAAATACTGTTTTTCTATTTTACCAAGTATCTTCAAATAAAGCAAGTATGCATTTCTATTCGTTTTTCTTTTTCTTGTACTTCACGATGCAGTACACCGTATTAAATATACCGGCGGCTGATATACCAAATATTATAATGGGCATAAGTATATCCCATACACTGCCACTGTCTTCGTCCTCTGCATTTTCAGAAGCGTCAGGATTATCCATATTGCCAGTATTATCCTTACTGTCAGGATTATCCTTATTATCAGTATTATCCTTACTGTCAGGATTATCCTTATTATCAGTATTATCCTTATTATCAGTATTATCCTTATTATCAGTATTATCCTTACTGTCAGGATTTACAGTACCGGGTTCTGTGCTGCCTTCGTCCCCACTGCCGTCGTCCTTGGAAGGTCCTTCCTCCAAAACAACCGTTTCAGCACTGTTGTTTCCCTCGCCCGTTTCAAGATTTTCCAATGAAATTGCTATCTCATTCCCATCCGGCTCGCAGAGCTTCACGGAAATATCATCAAGATAAATGTCCTTTGTGCCGTCAGTTTCAACATAGATAAATGCCGAGGTCATCCCCTCAGGAACCGAAATCTTCTTTGTGAAGCCGACCCAGGCATCCTCTCCCGTACCCTTACCTGCCTTTCTGCCAAGAACATAGGGATAGGCACCGTCAAGACCGATGGTTATTTCCTTATCCTCCGTCATAACATAAAGTGAAATTTCCACGGTACGGCCGGAATAGGGTGAAATGTCTATCATTACATTTGCGTCCCTGTCATCCCTGTAAACCTTCGCGCCATAGCCGATGGCCTGGTCGGGAGTATGGTTCATTCTCGGAGCAAGCATGATTCTTGAAAGATGTCCGCTGTTTCTGGGCAAAACGCCTGCCTCCCTGGCATCAACCGTTACAAGCTCTCCCGAGGTATTCTTATAGGGTTCAAAATCAATAAACTTATCCCCAAGCTTTGTAAGTGACTCCGCTATGGTAACAGTGAATTCCTCGCCCTTTCCCGCTAAAGCCACAGCCTTAAACGCAGGCTTTGCCGTAAGATCCCCGAAGAAAAGGAGCGGCTCGGACTCTGCCCTCCAGGAGGTGGCGTCCGTCAGTCCCCAAATGGTAACAGAGGTAAGGTTGACACCGTTTTTCCTTTCCTCAACAAGCATTGAGAAGAAATCGTAATAGAACTGCGCCTGGCGGTAAAATCTGTCGTCCCCACCGGTTGAGCAGCCCACGTCAAGTTCTGTGATATGAACCTCTCCTACTGCAGCCGAATATGCCTCGAGTGCATTTTTATAGGCATTTAAATTCTGTGTGTCGGTAAGATGTCCCTGCATGCCAATACCGTCTATCAGACCGTCTCCGAAGATCGTACCGTCTCCATCTGCAGCTATGACATCACTTTTGACCATGCCCTGATTTTTATTATAAACATCCTTTGTCAGAAAACGGATAATGTTTTCAACGCGGACATTCATCCACTCGTTATAATCATTGTAAAAAAGCTTCGGAGTGATTGATGACAAATCCCCCTCCGGGTCCAGTCCGTATTCAGACGCATACTGCCTTGCGTATTTTACCTCGGCCTCCCTTGCAAAAAGGAATGCATAATAAAGATAGTCGGGGCCGAGAATACGGTACCATGTGCTCTCCCTAAGGCCGTCCGCCCTGCTGTCGTCGGTTGCCTCGTTTACAACATCCCATGCATAAATTGTGTCCGCATACCCGTTTTTGTAGGTATATTCAATCATGGCGTATATGTAGGTTCGCATTCTCTCTATCAGCGTATCCCTGTCAACCAGACATTCCTCATCCAGCCATGCACTTTCCGATTTTGTTTCCTTACCGTTTACTATAGCCTTATAGTCCTTGCAGAAAAATCCGGGACTGCACTGGGAATGCCATACAAGCACGTGTCCGCGCATCCCAAGTCCGTTATCATCCGCCCATTTCATCATCTCATCCGCTGCCGGATTAAGCTTTAAAAGCTTCTCCGAGGACGGGTCGAAATTGTAGGCCGGCTTCATCTCATTTCCGCAGGTAATGCTATTGAAAACACTGCTTATCAGCGCTTCCTTTTCGGGTGTTCCGATTTCACGGCTCTTTATGTTCCAGTTGCTTACAGCCTCACAGGCCGAGCCCACCCTGAAATAATCCTTATAAATCTCTGCCAGGCTTTCGTAGCCTGATGTATCAACATAGCTTCCCTCCTCTTCCGCCTTTGCGGCAAATGCCGGGATTACGGAGGATAAACCTGAAAAAGCGCTGATGCAGAGCAGGAATGCCAGCACCCGCGCGATTATTTTATTCCCTTTTTTCATCTCTTTTCTCCAATACTTACTAAATTTTCTCATCTCTCACTGCTGCGTTTCAGACCTCCAGCTGCAGATATAGCGGCTGCCGGATTTTCTTTCTTGTGATTTCAACAAGATTCAAAGCAGTCATATCCTCAAAATGACATGGAATCCTGTCAAGCGACAGTACCTCCCTGATTTTTCTGATAAGCAGCTTTTTATGCTCCTCGTCCTTCATATCGATGAAATCCACAATAATGATTCCGGACAGATTCCTAAGCCTTATCTGCCGCCCGATTTCCTCGGCAGCTTCACAGTTTACCCTAAAGAAGGTCTCCTCGATGTTCTGCTTACCCGCTATTGCTTTTCCGGTATTTACATCAATCGATACGAGTGCCTCCGTCGGCTGAATCACAAGGTATGCTCCCGAACCAAGCCACACCTTTTCCAGAAGCGCCTTCGCAAGCCTGCTCTCAATATTGTAAAGAACAGAAAGCGATACACGCTCATCCTGATAAAATTCAAGTTTTTTTAAATCAGGATCGTCAGTACTGCTCATATATTCCTGTAATTCCTGATAGATTGTTTCATCATCGGTCACGATTTTATCAATCCTTTCAGAATAGCCGTCGCGAACCTCCCAGACATACGAGGGCGGAGCACTGTACAGCTTTGTATAGCAGGTACGGTACTGACTGTTTTCTACCATTTTCCCGTACTCGGATATAAGTCTGTCCCTCTCGGCCAGAATCGCCTCATCCGAAGCCCCCTCGGCATTCGTCCTGACGACAAAGCAGTATTGCTCACAGCAGCTGTCCGAAAGCAGCTCCCTGAGTCTTTTCCTGCTGTCCTCGTCAGTTATCTTTGAGGAAATTCCAAGCACATTCTTCCCGTGTACAAGGACCAGATATTTTCCGGTCAGGTTGAAATTTGCGGTTGCAAGCGGTGCTTTTGTCTTTGTAGCATCCTTGGAAATCTGAACGACAAGTGCGTCCCCGACTCTTACCGGATGCTCCCCCCCATCGGCAAAAACAGGCCTTTCCTTGTCTGAAAGAGGCAGATAGCATATCTGTTTGCCTGCTATTTCAACAAAGGCCGCATTTATGTTTTTAACGATATTCTGAACCCTTCCAAGGTAAATATTACCTACCAGACGCGTACTGTCCGTATGGTCCACCTGTATCGTAAGCAGTTCCTTTTCATCTGTCAGACAGGTGATGATTCTTTCATGTTCCCTGTCCCTGACAATAATAATTGAATCACCCATAAAAACCTCATGTCAATCCGTTACAGTTCCAATGCGTTTTCTACATTCCTGAACATATTCATCCTGTGAATCTGGAATGCCGGCTTATCGAATTCTATGCCGGCGAAGCCACAGAATGCCTCCATGACAAGCTCCGGCTTTATATTCAACGAGCTTCCTGCTGATAGACGCAGATAGAAGCATATCCCGCTTTCATATCTCTGCGCATTTGCAAGCCCCTTTGCCTCATTTTTGAACAGAGTGTCGTCAAAAACCGTTTCTCCCCTGTATATTGCAGGCCTGATGTCTGTCTCCGTTTCACCGGATTTCGTCTTTTTGACAACCCTTATACTTTCCTGTGCCATAAAGGCGTCCCAGCATTTTTGAAGGCCGGCCTTATCCATTCCGAGGGAATAGCCGTTCTTCAGACTCAAAAGATAATCTGCCCCGTTTACAAGACTCATGGCATTTTCCGGATGGCGTTCACCCTCCGACCATGGTATGACGCGGCAGGAAATGATTTCAAAGCCCTCCGTCAGACCTTTTTCCAGTGTTTCCTTTACCCGGTCGGCTGCAAGCTGCATATCTGCTTCGACCTTTTTTGTATCACCGTTTATAAGTGCCTTTGAAAGAACATATTCCATTCTTTCGCCGTTGCCGGTTTTAGCATCCGTGACATACTTAAAGGTGCTTTCGCACTCAGGTGCCGTATCCTCAACCTCTATATCCATATACTCGCCGTCGCTGCTTATCCCAACTCCGAGAGGCTGTGCAAAAACCATCAGCTGATGCGGATTGAAGCCCTGTGAGTAGCGTATCTGAAGGCCGGACCTGCGTACCGCCTTCTGGAAATACCTCATTACATCGAGGTGCCCTATAAAACGGACTGCTCCGTATTTTGAAAATCTGATTCTGAATATCATATCAAGGCACCATCCTTCGCTTCTATGCACACGCCTGTGTTCCAGGAACTGCAGCCGCAGCCTCCGCAGCCCTCACGGCAGTTCTTTGTTATTTCTCCGCGGCGTGCCTTTTCATACTCACGCTTGAGGAAATTCCGGGATATACCGGTATCAATAAAAGCCCATGGAAGTATTTCATCCGTGCTTCTCTCCCTCAGGGTATAAAAATCAATATCGATTCCGGCTGCTTCTATGGCTGCCTTCCACTTTTCCTCATCAAACCAGTCTGTCCATGCATCAAAAATACAGCCGGATTTATAGGCCTCGTAAACTACCCTTCCGACCCTTCTGTCGCCACGGGCAAAAAGACCTTCAAGAATGGAGGTGGCACTGTCATGCCAGTTATATTTTATGCTTTTGAAGTTGTGCTCCTGACGGAGTGTATCCTTCAGCAGTGTTTTTCTTCTGATGTATTCCTCCGGTGAAATCTGTGCTGCCCACTGGAATGGCGTAAAGGGCTTCGGAACAAAATATGAGGTTGAAATCGTCACCTCAGCCTTACCATGACGTTCCTCCTTGGGAACGGCATCGTAATAAGCCATGGCTATTTTATCCGCAAGGTGCGGTATGCCCTCAACATCCGTATCCTCCTCGAAGGGCTGTCCGAGCATAAAGTAGAGCTTTACCTTGCTCCACCCGGCCCTGAAGGCCTCGGTTGCACCCCTGAGGATTGTTTCCTCATCAAGTCCTTTATTGATAATGTCACGCATACGCTGAGTTCCTGCTTCCGGTGCAAAGGTAATGGAGCTCTTTCTCACATCCTGGACCTTTTTCATGACATCCAGTGAAAATGCATCTATTCTGAGGGACGGAAGCGATATGTTGATTTTCCTGTTTCCCATTTCCTCTATCAGAAAATCCATCAGCTCCTTCAGCTTTGTATAGTCGCTCGAGCTTAAGGAGCAAAGGGTAATTTCCTCATAGCCCGTTGAATTTATCATCGCAAGGGCATATTTTTTCAAAAATTCAAGACTTCTTTCACGGATCGGGCGGTAAATCATTCCCGCCTGACAGAAACGGCAGCCGCGAATGCAGCCGCGCTGTATTTCAAGTGCCACCCTGTCCTGAACCGCCTGAATGTACGGAACAACCGGCTTTTCAGGATAAACCGTATCGCTCATGTCAGCGACAACCTGACGCTTAACTGTCGCAGGCGCTCCCTCCTCCGGAATAAAGGCTGCAATGGTACCGTCCTCATTGTATTCAACCCGATACAGCGACGGAACATACAGGCCCTCTATGCCGGCAGCCTTTACAAGGAACTCATGACGTGATACACCGTTTTTCCTGCACTCCTTGTACAAATCAAGAAGCAGGTCATACACGGTCTCGCCCTCACCGATATAGAATATATCAAAAAAATCTGCCAGAGGCTCGGGATTGTAAACACAGGGACCTCCGCCTATCACAATAGGGTCCTCCCAAGTTCTGTCAGCTCCGTATAACGGAATCTGTGAAAGCTCCAATATCTGAAGGACATTCGTATAACACATCTCATACTGGAGCGTGATTCCAAGAAAATCAAATTTTTTAACGGGCTCCTGACTTTCAAGAGCAAAAAGGGGAATGTTCTTCTCCCTCATGATTTTATCGAGATCGGGCCAGGGCGAATACACTCTTTCACAGAAGGTATCCGTCCTCCGGTTGAACATCTCGTACAGTATCTGGATTCCGATGTGGGACATCCCCACCTCATAAACATCCGGAAAACACATACAGAACCTGATATCCACAGTATCAGGTTCCTTCCATACGGCATTTACTTCATGCCCGATATAACGCGCGGCCTTGTCCACGCTCATTAATATTTCATCCGATAGTGCCAGCTTTCTCAAAACTTCCTCCAAATCACTTATTTCCGAATACTTCCTCTGCGGTGGCATTTCCTCCGCCATTTGCCTCATTATAGCTTTCAAGCGCAATCTTTTCGAATTCATCGGTCTCATTCTGAATATCATCCGAATAAGTAAATACGGACATTGTCTTTTCAAGTTTTGTAGCCATAAGCGAAATATTTATTGCTGCCTGTGAAACCTGACTTACCGCATCGCCGACCATATCCATCGAATCGTTTGTTTTCTCTGTTCCGATTGCATTCTGCTCGGCAACCAGAAGAAGCTTTTTAAGTGCCTCCTCAACAAAATTCCTTGCATTGCCAAGTGCCTCAACCTCATTCCGTATACGCTCGGAAATATCCACGGAATCCCTGATATTATCACCCAGCTTGTCAAATATTGCAACCGTTTTATCAACATTTTCATTCTGTTTTGCAATTATTGACCTTACATGCTTCATCGCATTTACGGCATTCTCGGAATCTGCCAGAAGTGAGCTTATTACCTGCTGGATTGTCATTACCGACTCATTGGTCTGGTCCGAAAGCTTCGAAATCTCCGTTGCAACAACAGCAAAGCCCTGACCTGCATCCCCCGCTCTGGCTGCCTCGATGGCTGCGTTCAGGGACAGAAGGTTGGTCTGGTTTGCAATATTTGAAATGAGTTCAACAGCATCGCTGATTGCCACTGCCGAATCGTTTGTATTGTTTGTCTGCTCATATACGGTCTGTACCGCCTTGCCTGCCTCACTGTTTATGCTCTTGAGCTCGTTCAGGATATCCAGTGCCTTCCTGCTCTTTGTAAGCATGCTTTCAGCATTTCCGTTCAGCTGTTCAACCTCAGAAACAGTTTCAGTCAGGGCACCGCTGATAAGATTTACATTCTCTGTTGCTGCGCCCGTATCATCAGCCTGACTCGAGGAGGCCCTTGAAATCTCCTCAACAGCGTGGCGGATCGACTTTATGGCATCTATCGTTTCAAAGGAAACGGAGCTGAGATTCGAGGCCGAGCTGTTCAGCTCGTTGCTGCAGCTCTGTGCATCCGCAACGATACTCTTCAGTGTTTCCGCAAGCTTTCTGTTTGCCCGTCCGAGACTTCCGAGTTCATCGCGTCTTTCTATGTATTTATCATCCAGCTTCGTGTTCAGGTCGCCTGAGGCGAGGCGTTCACAGGCAACCGTATTGGCAATGATTGCCTCCGTAATTTTTCCGGACCTTTTGAAGCTGATGATGCTTGATACAATAACAATCAGCAGAAGTCCGCCTAAAAAGAAGGCAATAATAACATTGAGTGTCCTGTTCTCTATGCCTCTGACACGACCTATGAAGTACATTCCCATATTCCTGCCGTTCTGACGCAGGGGCAGATAATATCCGTAATAGGTTTTGCCGCCAAGCTCCACACGGCCGTCAAAATAGTCCTCATCAAGGACGGTAACGCTGTCATATATTGCAGCATCGGCAACAATATCCCTGATTCTGTTCCCGTTCTCATCCATCATTGAGGTTGCGTAGCATCTGGAACCGAAGAAAATGGCTATATCCAGATTGTCGTCGCGGACGATCTCATCCAGCTCCGCATTTATATCATCCTGGCTCAGATTTCCCTTTACAAGCGTACCCATGCTGACTTCAAAATCGCCCTCACGGTTTTCAAAGATATTACTGATGGTTTTTCCGACAGAGCGCAAAGCCGCCTCCTCCTGGTTTTTCGTCATTCCGGGAAGTGCTCCTGCCAATACGACAAAAACAATGATTGCAAAAATAACTATAGGTGCGATTGCAATAAATAAAAGTCTGGTTTTCAGTTTCATTACGGAAATCCTCCATTTATATTCAACAAATCACCGTGCTACATTCCTTTTTCAATTCTACCACAAACATCTGATATTTCATAGTATAAATTTTAAGATAAATGTGAAATTTAATTGAAAAATCAAATAATATTGTTTATAATGAATCCGGTAAACAAATATAGCATATATACTATTTCGGCCCGTTGCGGATGAAACTTAACAATCATCGATTATAGATTCGTATAAATAACAAGGAGGTATGAAATGCCCTGGTGTCCTAAATGTAAAAATGAATACAGAGAAGGTGTAAAGGTCTGTTCCGACTGCGGAACAGAGCTGGTGGATGAGCTTAAAGAGGACGATATGAAGCTTGTTGCCATCGTTGATACGGAGGAATATGCAAAGAAGTATACCGATTACCTCTCCTATTCAAAAATAGAGAGTTCTGTAGAAATAAACGAGGAGGACGGATTCTACCATATTTCTGTCCATAAAAAGGACTGGAAGCAGGCAAGATCAGAATTTGACGGCTTCCATATGGTTGAAACTGACCGTGCAAACGCAGAGTATGCAAAGAAACTTACCGAAATAAAGAAGTGGGTAGACGATCTCGGCAGCCCCGAGGCAGACGATGCAGAAGCAGGTGATGATGCCGGTGTCAAAGACACGGCTGCGGATAAGGATGCAGACCTTGAGGAGCGCGAGCTTACGCTTGCTGAAATGGCTGAGGCCTCCCACCGTCCCGCAGGCACGTATACAAGAAAGGCGGATGCCGCCAAGGAGCTCAGCTCGACCGCAGTCACCTTCCTCGGCTTTGCCGTTCTTCTTCTGGCCTTTGCCGTGCTGAACATTCTGGATGTCATCCATATTTTCCACAACAATTATTTATCCATCGGCGTTTTCCTTGTTCTTGCACTTGTTTTCTGCTTCATAGGACTCGGCTCGCTGAAGCGCTCCAAGGCTGCTGCCTCACAGGTAGATGCAGAGGAGGAATTTATTAAAACCCTTAACGACTGGATGAAGGAAAACATCCATATTATGACCGATTTAGATGTTGCCACCGATGAAAACGGAGACGGTGTTATCGACGACGAGGAGCAGGACAATGTTCCGCGTATGGAGCTGAGATACCTGCACAGGACAGCTGCAATGCGCAAGGCAATAATCGAGCAGTTCGGGGAGCTTGACGAGGATTTTCTCGACAGCATCCTCGACGAATTCTACGACAAATACATTACAGACTGAGAGGGTGTCCTAAGACGCCCCCAGCCCAAAAACAGTCGTATCATGGGTATCCATGATACGACTGTTTTTTGACTTGGGCGTCCTCCGGTTACCAGAGTTTTTTCACAGCCCCTTTTATATTTAGCTGTTTTTTATTACCTTTACACTGCAGGATAGCCTGTGTCCGTTTATTTCGGCATATACTGTTGTCTTGCCGAGTGCCCTTCCGGTTATATTTCCGGACTGGTCTATTTCAGCTATACCCTGGCTGTCCGTTCCCCAGTTGACCTTTATTTTCTTCGTGTCTATTCCGTATACCTTCAGTGCTATCTTTGTCTTTTCATACTGGTGCAGGACAATGTTGGTTGCACTGAGTCCGACAACGCATACGTGAACAGTAGCCGACTTTCCGGAGTTCGGTGCTGAAATGATGATGTCCGTTTCTCCGGCTGTTCTGGCCGTTACCTCTCCCTGGCTGTCAACAAAGGCTATTGCCTCATTGGTGCTTGCGAATTTGATTTCATCATCAAATACGGCAGGTGAGATGGTGTACGGGACATTGTCCTTTTGGCCCACAACCATCAGCATGTCTCCGGTGCTGACATTTATTTTGGAAACAGATACCGGCTTCGGAGGCTCCGGTGGCTCTGTTACACGAACATATACAATTGCAAAGGCTTCGGGATTGTCGGGAGCCGTAGCCCTTAACGTACATTCACCGACCTTTATGCCTGTTATCTTACCCTTTTTGTTTACTATTGCTATCGATGTATCATCCGACGACCAAACAGGACGGTATGTTGTCTTTTCAGGCTCTGTTGTTGCCTTTATCTTTATGCTCTGTCCGACCTCTACGGTACAGTAGCCTGCACTCACGTTTACTGCATCGGTTCCCTTGATAACGGTCACCTCGCAATCGGCATAGGCGCCGCTTCCGTCGTTTGCTACTACCCTTATTACCGCTTTTCCGGCCTTCTTGCCCTTTATTACACCCTTCTTCGTTACGGTGCAGACTGATTTCTTACTGCTCTTCCAGGTAACAGTTTTGTCCGTAGCTGTTTCATTGGATATCACGGCATTCAGCTTCAGCTTCTGACCTACTGCTATTTCGACCTCCTCCTCAACGGTTATCTCCGTTACCTTCTCGATTACCGTTATGAGGGCATATGCCATGTATTCACCATCCAGTGTCACAACCTTTATCATGGCAGTGCCGCCTGTAATTCCCGTCACAACTCCGTTCTTGTCTACCTTTGCAACCTTTTCATTGCTGCTGGTCCATTCGCATTCCTGGTCACTGGCTGTCTTCGGGGTAATGGTTGCAATAAGCTCAAGCTCATCTCCCGTATAAATCGTTGCCTCAGTCTGGTTCAGCGTGATTCCGCTTACCTGCTGGGTTACGTTGACGGTACAGTAGGCCGACAGTCCTGATTCGGTTTTAGCGAAGATGATACAGGTACCCTTCGCCTTGGCCGTAATTTTACCCTTTTTCGAAACCTGTGCAATCTTTGCATTGCTGCTCTCATATTTTATGGTATCAGTACTGTCCGCAGGCTTCAGTTCTGTTTCAAGCAGATATGTTTCATTTACGTTCAGGGTCAGCTCCGTAACATCAATCGAGATTGAAGCTGCCTTTCGTAAAACAGTAACGTTGCAGGGTACAAAAACTCCCGAGCCGTCTGATGCCTGTGCCGTAATGACACAGCTGCCGGTATTCTTTGCCGTAATATATCCGTTTGCATCAACCGTAGCTATCTTCTGGTCCGAGGTCGTCCATCTGAGAACAACATTGGATGCATTTGATGGCTTCACAACGTATGACATACGGTGCGATTCACCTACATACAGTGTGAGCGACGGTTCATCAAGAACGATGGACTCAATTCCCTGAAGCACTGTAAATACACACTGTGCAGTCTTACCGTTGGAGGTTACTACCGTGATTACGGCCGAACCGGGCTTTACCAGTGTCACACGGCCGTTATTGTCGACCGTGACTATTTTTTTGTCCGAACTGCTCCAGGTAATCTTTTCATTTTCGGGAAGCTCCGGAGTGCAGTAGGCATACAGCTGATAGAAGCCTACCGTTTTAGGGAGCGTGACCTCCGTATCGGAAAGGGTGATTCCCTCAATATTCGTTACAACCTTTATAATCTTTGTTCCGAGAATCGCATTGTCGGCATTTACAGCTGAAATAACAACCGTTCCCGCCTTCACACCGGTGATTGTCACTGAAAGAGGTGTTGTGCTTGCAATTTCAGCAATCGAGGTATCAGAGCATACCCATTTCAGTGAATTGTCGTTTGATTTAGGGCTGACATTCGCTGTTATTGTAAGGTTCTCCCCGACATTTACATAGTCCTTAAGTGCGGACAGTGTAATTGAATCAATTGTTGAAACCACCTTGATGGCACATCTTGCACGTCTTGTAATGCCACCGACCTTGATTGTCACGGTAACATTTGCACTTCCTGCCTTCTTTGCAGTCACAAGGCCTATTTCGCTCACGGTACATACCGAGGTATCGCTTGAGCTCCAGACTATATCGCCCGTATAGGGATTCGGGGCCGTCAGTTCAAGCTGAAGCTCTGAACCTACCGTCATGGTGGCTGTTGACCGGCTTATGGCAATTCCGTCATGGACATTTACCTCAATCAGCTTGTCTGTCTTGTCATATCCGATTACCGCGGCGTTGTCTGCATAGCTTCCGAAAAGCTCCTGCAGTATTTTTTCGCCCTGCAGACTGAGTTTGACATTTGTCGTACCGACTCCCGTTGCATCAATCACACCGTTTTCGGAGCCGGCCTTTACAATCTGTGTATCTCCCGAATAGAAGCGGAACAGCCCCTTCGGTATATTTGAATTTGCCAGAATATCGTATGAATCATATATACTACTGTTGTAGTAGCTAAGTTCTATCGGACTTGCCGGGAAGGCCAGCGGAACAACAATCACATACTTAAGACATTTTACAAAGGACTGGGTTACATCATAGGTATTAAATATCCTGGACGCAGCCTCGTCCTTTACGGCAATGGCCGTAACATAGTATACTCCTGCCGAAAGGTCCTTTAATACTACCCTTCCGTTTGCCGAGCCTATTTCAATCTGAGACTTCAGGTCCTCTGTGATATCATTATTTTTTGACGCATAGTCACCCTTGAACACACGCCAGCTTAAGCTGTCTGCATGTGTGGCATTCGTCTGGATGACGATTTCGCTGTCCCTGCCGCTTGTAACGGCCTGTCCCTCTGCCTTGTTGTCGGTAGTATAGCCGACCACATTGCCCTCAGGTACAACGAGAACATTGTAGGAAAGCTCATCCCCTGCGCCCTCACGTTCATTCTCCGTGCTGGTCTTTACGGAAATGGTTGCAAAGCCGGCCGACACGGCGGTAACAAGACCTGTAAGTGAATCAACCGTAGCAACCGAAGGATCCGAGCTGGACCATGAAAGAGCTGCGGTAAACTCACCGATTTCATCTGCCGTGGCATCGCTTGTCACATTTCCCGTTTTGCCGGAGGCAGCGCTGTATTTATATGTAACATATTTTAATTTTCGAATGTAATGGTTATGCTCCGGATGCTCGGAGGAATCTGATGTATAGAGCTGGAGCGAATACTGCTTCTCGCCTGTCTGTGCGTAAAACAGACCGTAATTTCCGTTTGCGTTGTCAGCAATTATGTTGTTTAAGGTAGGGTCCGTGGCAGAAACATTGTCAGACCATTCAAGAGGTACATAAATCGAACAGTACGCAACTGCCGTATAGGTCACGCCTTCAGGTGTAAGCATTGTGACGGAAAGCCCCGAAAAGCCGGGTGAAATGATATTAAGGGTAACGCTGCAGGTGGCATCATCCTGGGATTTGACAGTGATGATATTGCTGTTGCTTACAACCCATGTAATCTTTGTCCCGTCCGGAATACCGTCCGTACTTCTCAAAATGATGGTCAGGGTTTTGTCCGCATTGTTATACAGGGAATAGTCTATCGTCTGCCCGTCATTGATTTCCTTGTTGCCGATAATAAAGCTGTAGGAGGAATCCGAATCAGCCCTTACCTGCTCCGGAGCGATATTCAGGGCATCCAAAACAAGCTCCCCTGTTTCCGTATTCCCTCCCCACAGAGGAAAATCCATCACCAGTAAAGCCGCAATAACCAACGAAACAATCAATTTTCTGACAGTCTTCTTCATACGCTTCCCGCCTCGTCATTCATATAACACGGTAAACAGAATAAATACGTTTACCAGGATTTAAAGACTGATTTTAAGAAAAGCCGGACTTTTCCGGCTTTTCCCATAAATCGTATTTCCGAATTTATACATAATTCCGAAATATATTCCCGGTGCATTGTAGGAAACTTAAGGTATCACAATGCTTCCGTTCTTCAGTCGGCATCTATGACATCATCGTCATCATCCAGGTCGTCGAAATCGTCGAAATCATCATCGTCGAAATCATCAAGATAATCAGGCTTCATAAGCTTGTAAACAAGGAATGCGATTCCCGCAACAGCAGCGATTGAGCCAATGATTGCAAGAGCAAGAACTATACCATTGCTCTTCTTCTCCTCATCAGGATTGAGAACGATTACGTCATTCAGATTTTCTTTGCACTTACCACACATAAATACCAACCACCTTTCATAAATTATAGCGATAAATATACTTTCGTATACTATATCGGCTTATACATTGATAATCATAACATATTAAAAAATTAAAATCTACTAAAAATATGAACATTGCTTTAATCTCTTTTTTGTAGTATACTTTTTTTACTTGTTTCCTCCTAATGCAACGAATGTAATGAGTTGCTCATGGAGTTGATTGGTGCGTTTTTAGCACCAATCTCTTAGTTTGAAAAGAATTTTCAAACTTTCTCCTAATGCAACGAATATAATGAGTTGCTCATGGAGTTGATTGGTGCGTTTTTAGCACCAATCTCTTAGTTTGTAAAGAATTTTCAAACTTTACCTTAGGATAACAGGCCAAAGCCCCGGTATCCGGGTTCCGGGGGCG
>JAZQNG010000156.1:0-6019 GCA_045627205.1 Lachnospiraceae bacterium | reverse complement strand
TTAGTAAGAGAAGTTTGAAATTAAATTTTCAAACTAAGAGATTGATACTAAAAACGCACCAATTAATGTTACAACTTTACTTTAAATTTGAAACATTAATTAACTACTCCATGAGCAACTCATTACATTCGTTGCATTAGGAGAAAAATGATAACAAAGGATATTAAGGCTTTTATATTTGATTTGGACGGTACACTGATAGATACGGAGAAGCTGTACCGTGTTTTCTGGCCGATGGCGCTTGCCGAGTACGGCTTTGAAATGAGTGATGAACAGGCGCTGGAAATCCGTTCACTCGGGCGGCCGTTTTCGCCGAAGAAGTTTAAGGAGTGGTTTGGTGAAGGGTGCGATTATTATAAGGTGCGCGATGCCAGAAAGCGAATTTTTGCCGAATATGAGGCGGAGCATGATATAGAGGGAAAGCCCGGAGCTGCCAAGCTTTTGGAATATTTACGATCAAAGGGATATATTACCGCCATCTGTACGGCTACAGATATTGAGCGTACGGAAAGATATCTGAAAATGGCAGGGCTTGAGGGCTATTTCGACAGGCTGATTTCTGCTACAATGGTAGATGAAGGGAAGCCCTCACCGAAGGTTTATTTATATGCCTGTGAGCAGCTTGGATTAAAGCCTGATGAATGTATAGCAGTAGAGGATGCACCGAACGGGATACGGTCGGCATATACGGCAGGTCTTAATGTGATTATGGTCCCTGACCAGACAGAGCCGGATGACAGTATCAGACCGATGCTGACGGCTACAGTGAAGCAGCTGGATGATATTATATCCCTGATTGATATTGAGTGAACAAGATACAGCTTGAACAAGGTACGGCTTGAAAACAAGGTACGGCTTGAAAACAAGGTACAGCTTGAAAAAAGGTATAGCTTGAAAAAGGGTATAGCTTGAAAAAGGCTGTCCAAAAACATATGAAATAAGGATGAATGTGAACATGGAAGAAAATATAAAAAAGGATATTATTGTATGCGTAAGCAATTCCTATAAGCAGAAGTATTATCTTGACAAGGCCTTTGAAAAGCTGCCGAAGCCGGTAAAGGACGAGCTTAAAATAATGTGTGTGCTGTTTACCGAGGAGGTTGGCGGAATTTTCACGATTATGTTTGATGAGGACGGCGAGCTTCAGCTGCTTACCTCGTGTGATGACGGCGATCTGCTGTACGATGATATCGGAAGTGCACTGCTGGTTAAAAAGATGCGTAATACAAGGCAGGAGTTCTTTGAGGCGTTGGAAATGTACTACCGCGCCTTTATTCTGAAGGAGGATGTCGGCCTCTGAGCGGGCTGCTGTTTCCTTCATGGCTTTATGAGCCGTTCATTTCGTTTGATGCTTTAGGAGAATAAATGAAAATAGGAAATATAGAAGTAGGACGCGTTGCCCTGGGACCTATGGCGGGAGTGACGGATATGCCCTTCAGGCTATTATGCCGGGAGCAGGGGGCCGATCTGATTTATACTGAGATGGTAAGCGCCAAGGGAATTCACTACAACAATTCCAATACAAAGGATATGCTTGCGGTGGATGAACGTGAAAGGCCGGTTGCCCTGCAGCTTTTCGGGTCGGAGCCTGATATAATGGCTGAAACGGCAGCACGGATTGAAGAACGCAATTTCGATTTTTTTGATGTTAATATGGGCTGTCCCGTACCCAAGGTAGTAAATAACGGTGAAGGTTCGGCCCTGATGAAGAATCCTCACCTTGCGGGGAAAATTGTTGAGGCAATGGTAAAGGTTGTAAAAAAGCCTGTTACAGTAAAAATTCGAAAGGGCTTTGACGAAAGAAACATTAATGCCGTAGAGGTTGCAAGGGTACTTGAGAGTGCGGGAGCTTCGGCAATAGCGGTTCATGGCAGGACAAGAGAGCAGTACTACAGCGGGAAGGCTGACTGGGATATCATAAAATCCGTGAAGGAGGCTGTCTCGATTCCTGTGATAGGCAACGGCGATATTTTTGAGCCGGAGGACGCCGTTAAAATGTTTGAGTATACCGGCTGCGATGCAGTGATGGTTGCCAGGGGGGCACAGGGAAATCCTTGGATTTTCGGCAGAATCCGGAAATATCTGGACACGGGTGAAATTCCGCCGAAGCCATCCTTTGCTGAGGTTTTTGATATGATAAAGAAGCATTCGGTGATGCTGACCGAGCTTAAGGGAGAGTGGACAGCGGTACGTGAAATGAGAAAGCATGTAGCCTGGTATACGGAGGGCTTTCCATATTCGGCAAAGCTCCGCTGTGAAACAAATCTGTGTGAGAGCATGGATGCTCTTTTAGGGCTTTTAGAAGAGTATGGAAGCAGACTTTGAATTATTTCTAAAGTCCTTTGGATATCGGAAAAAAGAATGAAGGGAGAAACGAACATACTTTATGTAGGTTTGGAGAAAAAATATGTTACTTGCAATTGATGTAGGAAATACCAATACTAATTTTTCAATATTTGAAGGTGAGGAAAGCAGAGCTTTTTTTGCAATTACCACAAAGCTTCCGAGAACCTCGGATGAGTTCAGTGTTGCCATCCGGGAACAGCTCTGGGTAAATAAGATACCTGTAGATGCAATTGACGGCTGTATTGTATCAAGCGTTGTGCCCGCCATCATGCATTCGCTTATTAATGGTGTGAAAAAACTGACGGGAATTACTCCTCTTGAGGTCGGCGTAGGGATGAAGACCGGTGTTAAAATCCGCCTTGCGAATCCGAAGGAGGCGGGAGCGGACAGAATTGTGGACCTTGCGGCGGCCTATGAGCTTTACGGCGGTCCTGTAATGGTTATTGATTTTGGTACGGCTACTACCTACGATCTGATCGAGGAGGACGGAACCTTCAGATACGGTATTACCTGTCCCGGTATAAGAATCAGTGCCAATGCCCTTTGGAACGATACCGCAAAGCTTCCCGAAATCGAAATCATGCTTCCGGACAGTATTCTGGCAAGCGACACGGTTTCAAGTATGCAGGCCGGTCTTTTATATGGCTGTATAGGACAGACGGAGTATATCATCAGAAGGGTACGCGAAGAAGCAGGCCTTTCATCGATGAAGGTCGTTGCAACCGGCGGTCTTGGAAGAATCATCTCCGATGCGACCGACAGTATAGATGTTTACGACAGAATGCTCACAATGAAGGGCCTGAGAATGTTGTATGCGAAAAACCGCAAATAATTGTAAATATATAAAATTGAAAGATACCCCACTACCTTCAGGCGGTGGGGTATCTTTCACGAGGTGCGGGTTTTGACTTGATTATGCCTCTTCCTCGAGCTTTTTTTCAAGTCTGATGTAAATGAAGCTGATTATCAGACAGACGATACCGCCGCCGATGAGCGAGGCTACACGTATTGCGGTTTCATCTGTATTTATATCAAACAGCATCATTTTGGCAATGGCTGCCAGTATGGCTATAAGTCCGTAAATACGTGTGATTTTAGTCTTTTTAACAAAACCGAAGATGATATATGCTGTTGCTATCAGAAGGATTCCTATGCTTAAAAGGAATCCTTTTTTTAAGTATTCCGTTGTACTTATGAGAATGAAATAGTCTATGTAGATGATTGACATCATTGCTGCAAGGCTTCCGTTATGCAGGCGGTGTTTCATGTCGCTTCCAAGGAACATCACGGCAAGGCTTGCGAATACGAGAATACCAAGAACAATCGATATTGGTATTGAATCGCATTTTACATACAGTATAACGGCTGCTATATTGAAGACTATGGGCTGGAAATACAGATCGAAGGGAATCTTATTTTCGGTTATGTCCCTGCAACGCTTCATAGTGAATGCAATCAGGCAGATAAAAGCCAAAGGCATGACAATTACATATGGAAGATAGTTTGTTCCATAGGGGAATGTAATCTTGTTCAGCGTAATCGAGCATATAAGTGCCTGCGTTAATGTGCCCGAAAGTGAAGGAGAATAGAAGCCTGCATCAGATTTTTTCATGAATGCAATTGTATAGAGCGCGGATAATACGGATGCAATAATTATAAAGATGAATACTATTGTGAGGGTATTATCTGCACGGAAATACCTGGCATTTTGAAATCTGTCAACATAGTTTTCACCGTCGGAACACAGTGCAAGGCTGACAAACTGAAGCATTGCCTGTGATATGATGGCGATAATTGTGAACATTTTATTTTTACAGAACAGGAATATGATAAGGAGTATTCCGGAAAGAATGACAAGGCCCGGATATTCCATTCCGAGAATATGGTCTGAAATCTGAATGCAGGTGATTGATAAAGGCAGCAGGGCTGCAGAAATTGTGAAAGCGGGTGCAACTCCGGAGAGGCATGCAGCCAGGCAGAAGATGGCTACAGCTGCCAGATTCGGGTATGAGAAGCCTGCAGAGCCATTATTAAACAGAGTCATTATAAGACCTAAAATGACAGTTTCGAAGAAGCATAGTATTTTTTCGACATCACGTACTTTCTCATGATTCTCAACTGCAATAAAACGGTAAAACATTGTAAATAATATTGCAAAGAGGAAGGCACTGATCTGAATAAACACGCCCATGATGTCTTCACCCTCGCCGAACAGACAGTCGTAAACCGCTAAAAGAACTGTTCCGATGAGGATTGTGCCGCCGATTCCCATGATAAAGCTCAGTCTGCCGAAGAGCTTTTTGTATGAAACGGCGATGAGCATGAAGGATGCCAGCAGGGTCCATATTATTATGAAGTCGTTCAAGGTGTAGGCGGAAACAGAGGTCCAGAAAAATGCGCTGATGATAATTCCTGTTATGGAGCAGAAGTGGTAAATCTGCTGCTTTAGCAGGGCACCAAAGCCTATGCAGGCTATGCTCCACAGCATTATTATGAGAACAAAAACAAGTGCGGAAACCAGCTTCCAGGATATGTAGGCCACGACTGCATCAACATAAAAGATGGCAAGTGCTATGGCAATAAGGATGGTCCTGAAAACGGTCAGATTATCCTTTTTACGTAAAAGAAAACCAAGGGTACCCGGAACAAGTGCAATGCCGGCTATTATAAGTGCCTTGAAGCCGTCGGGAATGTTTTCCCACAGCGTAATGGCAAAATAACAGATGCCGACAAGAATCATCAGGGAAGCACATATTGGAAGAATGTATTTTCCTATAATGGATTCTGTTGATGCCTTTTCTTTTGTTTCCTTATACTGCGTCTTTTCCTCCTGCTGCTGTATCGGGCAGCCTGTCATTGGATCGAATTTAGGTAAATACCCGGGAGCAGTGGTGTCCGCGGGAGCTGCACCGCGGTTGATGAGCTCATTATTATTATCCATATAAATATCCTCTCTTTAATTGCATTATTGAAATCAGAACGGTATGTTTACGTTCTGATGTGTAATATATCACTGATATTTTAACAAATAAAGCATTTTGTGTAAATCTTTTGTAAGAAAAAAACACGCGGAATTGTGTATGATGTTGAAGAAAAGGTGGATTTATCTGCTTTCTTTGTTAAATGGTCACAAAAATGAACAAAGTATTAAAAAAGGGTTGCAATTTGGTAACAAATGGGGTAATATAGCAATAGTTTTTTGAGAGACGGACATATGTACGCGACAGAAAAACATATCATTAAAATACCGCGGCAGATGGACGAATAATCCACTCGGAAATATTATAAGGAGGTACTTGGTTATGGCTAAGTTAAAGGCAGGAATACTCGGTGCAACGGGTATGGTAGGACAGAGATTCATTCAGTTACTTGAAAATCATCCCTGGTTTGAGGTGGCAGCTGTTGCTGCAAGTCCCAGATCGGCAGGAAAGACATATGCAGAGGCAGTTGGTGACAGATGGAAGATGGATACAGAGTTGCCCCCAGCTGTTAGGGTTATGGTTGTTATGAATGTAAATGATGTTGAGGCAGTTGCAGCTCAGGTTGATTTCTGTTTCAGCGCAGTAGATATGACTAAGGAAGAGATTAGAGCTATCGAGGATGCTTATGCTAAGGCAGAGATTCCTGTAGTTTCTAACAACAGTGCACATCGTTGGACACCTGATGTTCCCAT
>JAZQNG010000155.1:0-29719 GCA_045627205.1 Lachnospiraceae bacterium | reverse complement strand
GTATCTATACCGTGGAAAAGCAAATGCGCTGGCAGAAAGCATCCTGCTTGCGATGGGCCGGAACATAAATAAGCTTCATTGTAAAATCCAATCAGGGCGTACAGGACAGCATTTGTTCGAACTGAAGGTCGCATAAATTTTTAAAAGTTAAAACAGAATCAGAACGATAGAGGCATGCTGGAAGGGATGCCTGTTAAAAGTCTCTGTCTAAAAGAAAATCCGTCTGAATCGGTAAGATTTCGACGGATTTTTGTCAAAAAAAAGGGCTATCGCCCAGCAAAAACTATTTGCTAATGCGACAGCCCCTTTTCTGTTTAGGTCATGGAGGCCGGACAAAACAAATGAAATAAGCCATATGTTTTTGTCCGACCATGAATAGTTTCATATATTTTCCCTTCACGGTTACATTCAGCTGTTTTTTATGATTTTTCTTGTACTTCTGTTCCTCTCCTTCATTTCGTACATCCGGTCATCGCCTGCCGTCAGCCATTCATTAAGGGATTTTCTTCCCTCCGGTGTACATATCACGTACCCGTAGCTGGCCTGTATATTATACGGCTTTGCATCGGATGCATTAAATTCATCTATAATCCCCATGAAGCGGCGGAAGAATTTATCCACGGAGTTTTCGGAATAGTCCAGGGCCAGAATTTCAAATTCATCGCCACCCATTCTGAAACATTGCTCCTCACTGAAGCAGGCCTTTTTTATCGTGTCCGATATCAGCTTCAATGCAAAGTCACCCTCCGCATGTCCGAAGGTATCATTTATGGTTTTTAGTCCATCCATATCGATAACGATAATGGCCATCGAATGGCTTTCCTGCATCACAAGGTCGTACATCCTGCGTGATTCCGTATCAAAACCGTAACGGTTCTTCAGATTGCTCATTGCATCCGTTACATACATACCGGACAACCTGTCTATCAGACGGCCCATCTTATATTCAACGCGCATATTTTCATATGCGTTACAGACCGCAATTATCATATACTGAAGAAATTCCGTAATTGAACCGCCTGAGAGATAGCTTATCATTGCATATCCAAAGCTCAGCTCCTGATAATGAAGCGGAACCGCATAGTAGGCACACGGCTGGTCATGGTAAAAGCCATCGGGAAGAATATCCCTTCGATTAAACTCCAATGAATAATCTGTTACCTCCCTGTCCTCAGTGCAGATATATGTATTGAGTTTTACGTTTTCTGTATATCCCCTAAGCATCTGTTCATCGGCTTCCGCCCAGTCAAAGGTATTGAATACCATCACATAATCGCGGAAAAAATCGTTGTTATGCAGATATTTGAAAACAACCTTATTCAACAGCTCCATATTTATGGCGGTTTCAGCCTCTACGCTCATAAATACGGAATTCATGCTATCCTGCTTTAATTTCTGGACCTGGTCATAGTACGATCTCGCCGATTTCTTTATCGAATACCTCGAATGACAGTCACAGCCACAGCTTTCCCTGGATACAACGCAGGTGGAAACATAGCCGGTTTTGGGTGTCTCCCTTCCCTCCAAAAGGCTCTGCATCATATTCCAGGCGGCACATGCCATATCATAAACATCCATTCTTACAGAGGTAAGCGAGGGTATGCACATCTGCGCCTCGACAATATCATCAAAGCCGGTTACCGCAACATCCTCCGGCACACTGTAGCCCCTGTCGTTAAGCGCATTTACAACACTCATTGCGGAATAATCATTTGCACATACCACAACCTCGGGCAGCTTCCCGCGCCTTTCGAGAATGGCGTCCACTATTTCGTTTCCCTGATTTTTCCAGAAATTACCATAAAAGATGCTATCCTCGTCAATATCCATATCATGCTCTGCGAGAACCTTTTTAAAGCATTTCAGACGTTTAATGGCATCCGGATGGCTTTTGGGACCGCTCACGTAAAAGAAGTCCTTAAACCCGTGTTTATCAAGAAGATGCTCCGTAACCGAGCGCATCGAATCCGTATCCTCAATCAATACGCAGTTATAATTTCCGGCCTCACGCCTGATTGAAACCACCGGGCATGTAGCCTTCTCGCGTACCAGTTCCAATATCTGGTTGGCCGCCTCAATCTCCTCGTAGGTATCAAGGCACAGAAATATTCCGTCATAATCCTCCAGATACGGAAGCTGAACAATATTCCTCTCGCCATACTCATAGCCCATATTTCCCGCATAGCTGTTAAAATGCGAAAAGCACAGCGAATAGTAGCCCGCCTCAGCGGCTTTTCCCGCAAGACGTTCTACAAGCACTGTCTGGTATTCACCTGCCACACCGCAGGCAAAAATAGCCACTTTTTTCCTGTCACGCAGACTCATATATGCAGTCCCCCAATCCTTTCAGATTATGATAATGAATTGCATTTCACTATTTTTTTCGGCAAAATATACAATATAGTTTACTACGAAAACATACTTTTAATAAATATATAATCTTCCCGGTAAATTTGACTTTTTCCACCGATTGTTATATATTAGCTATGTGCCGTCAGTGTGCGGGAAGCTTGCACGATACGGTACTTATTTAATGATTTTGGAGGTACATTGATGGGGAATTGGGGAGACGATCAGGATTATGAGGTAGCCGATCTTGAAAAACGCAAGCTCGACTATGGTATTCTGATCAGCTTTAAAAGTATGCTTAACGCATTAAACAGAATTTCGGAGGAAACCGGAGAGCACGACGAAAACTATCCGCGTAACTGTCTGGATAATATCTGGATCGGTGATATGCTGATGCTTTCGATATTCATCCTCCTCACCTACAACATTGTTGCCATTGCCACCCTGCCCTTTATCCTGGCATATGGCTACGTGCTGATAAGGCTCTCGTCCACATATAAGCAGTTCGGTTATTCCACCTTAAAGCTCTGGATAAAAACCATCATTACACTGATAATTGTCACAGCGCTTACGACAGCCCTGAAAATATTTATTCTTTCATAATTTTTTAGGACCGTCCCCGGGATCAACTACATAAAAGTCGGCTGAATATCCAATTTTTTCAAGGTATTCTGCTCCGGCTTTTTTTATATACTCATCCACTGCCTCCTCACGCACAAGGGCCAGCATGCATCCGCCAAAGCCTGCACCGGTCATGCGCGCGCCTATGACATACGGCTGTTTCCAGGCAAAATATACAAGTGTATCCAGCTCCTTCCCGGTCACCTCATAGTCCTCTGCAAGTGAACGGTGGGATGCATTCATTAGTTTTCCAAAGGCCACGGTATCATCGCACGCAAAGGCAGCCAGAGCCGCCTTGGTCCTCTGGTTTTCGCTCACTGCATGGTGGGCACGTTTTCTTATGTTTTCACATGAGATGGCGGCTGAAAGCTTCTCAAACTGCTCATCATCAAGTTCACCGAGTGCACTGATTTCAGCTCCCGCATCCTGAAGCTCCTTTAGCGCCTGCTCACATTCAGAACGTCTTTCATTATATTTCGAATCACCAAGGCCGCGTTTTTTATTTGTGTTCCCTATTACGATTTTTATTCCGTCCAGCTTCATCGGAACGTACTGATACTGCAGTGTTGCCGTATCAAGATATATCGCATGGTTGCGCTTTCCCATTGCTATCGCAAACTGGTCCATGATTCCGCAGTTTACCCCGGCAAAAACGTTCTCCGCCTTTTGTCCGAGAAGTGCATTCTGAACCATAGCACAATCCAGCCCGAAAAGACTGATAAGGACTGTCCCCATAAGGACCTCAAGCGAGGCGGAGGAGGAGAGACCTGAGCCGTTCGGGATTGTTCCCATGCAGACCATGTCAAAGCCCCTGTCTATTACATAGCCTGCCTCCCTGAAGGCCCATATTACGCCAAGGCAATATCTTGCCCAGTCAAATTTCGAACCTCCCTCAGGCGGCAGCTTGTCCGTGTCCTCAAGTGAAAAGGATAGAATTCCCTTTTCCGGGAAATTTTGTGAATAGAACCGGAGGCTTCCGTCATTACGCAGTCTTACAGCCGCATAGGTTCCGATTGTGAGGGCGCAGGGAAAAACATGCCCACCGTTATAGTCAGTATGCTCCCCGATAAGGTTGACGCGTCCCGGTGCGAAAAAAACATCCGGTTTTTCCGTATCTGCCTGACCGCAGATGTCACACTGCGCCTTCAAATCATAGGTGCTCCTAAATAGCTCAACAAGCCTTGTTTTTACGTCATTTTCCATGCTTCTGCCGTCCGCTCCCATATATTAACAATTTTACAAAATGTGTCCTTCAATGCCGTTTATCAGTTTATCTCATAAGCAAAAATCCACTGCTGGACTATTCCCCGATAGCCCTTATACCGACCGAAATATTTATCTATCAGGGCCTCATAATCTGCCCTTGTCATTTTCTCCTTTGGCAGCCTCTTTTCTTCCTCCATGGGCTGTTTCATATAGTATTCGCGGTACAGGATGTCCATTATATGGGTGTCAATCGGGAATGCATCAACAAAACCGGCTCCGAAAAGCAGGATGCAATTCGCCACCTTTTCTCCGATTCCGGTGTATGAAAGGAAATATTTTTTAGCTTCGTTATAATCCATTGCTTCCACAACAGCATCCGGAAGTCCCGATACAAGGTATTTCACGGCGGTTTCATATATATACCTGTCACGGTAGCCAAGCGATAAATCCTTCAGACCGTCCGGGCCGGCCGCCGCAATGCTTTCAGGGGTCGGAAATGTATACCAGCTTAAAAATTCGTCCTGCCTTCTTTCCCCGAAACGCGCGCACAGTGCCTCAACGCATTTACGGATTGAAGGAATCTGCTTCTGCTGGGAAATAATGAAGGTTATCATCATCTCCCAGATATCCTGGTTCAGAATCCTTATGCCTATGCAGGCGCTTCTTGCATTTGCAAGGAAGCTGTCGCAGGGCTGCTCCGGAGACTGTGTGCCGGGTTCACTATTGAGTCGGGTGCCGGGTGCAAGGTCTGTCCCCAATGTAGAATTTTGTAAAAAAAGGTCCGTCCCCAATGTAGAATAGTCGCGGTCGAGGTCGAAGTAGCGCTTCCAGTAGGAGGTGTATTCGTTTTCTGTGCAGTAGAAGGTAATGAGCTGTCCCTCCTGTGCCAGACGCAGGTGGCGGTCCGCGGAGAATACATCAAAAAGGCCTTTTTCGGTTTCATACATACGGAATATCTGTCCGCTGCGGCATATATCGGATAAATTAAAGCAGGATATTTCTTTTTTAATCATTTTCAGTCCACTTCCATTACTTTTTCCTTCTGAAGATCTGATTTCTGAACAGTATTATGTTCATTACGATAAAGGACGCTACCAGTATCAGAAGTGTCAAAACAGGCTGTTTTGGTGCCAAAGTGGCTAAAAGCATCATAGGGAAGCCGAATATAATTGCAGGGAAATTCTGGTATACCAGATTGTCGGCTACCGGAGTCTTGAAATCGCGGTCGATTTCACGAAGGAGAAGGATTCCCGTGCTGGCCGTTCCGGTAAGCATACCGTACATAGCCAGGAACTGCTCCTGTTCGTATTCTGCAAATAGCTTTTTGGAAATCCATCTGTTATATAAAAATGTTGACAGCGCACCGACTATGCCAAGTATTGCCATTATTCCCCAGTACGATTTCAGGACATCAATCTTGATGGCAGCAATTCCGGCCACAATCATCAGGTCAAAGAAAAATCCGCTTATACGCTTCATTAAAAAGCCGTTTATGTATTCCTTTTTTATTATCTTCTTTTTACGTAGGCGAATCAGGATGGAATTCAGAATGGTGGCAAATATTACACCAAAGAGGAAATTAAAGCCAAACAGAACCGATTTCAGTCCCGGTACAAGCTCACCGAGGATATACATCACAAAAAAGGTAAAGATATAGGTGAGGAATACAAAACCGAGCTGGACTGTCAGCTTGTCGATACTTCCGTTCATAGGTATTTCGTCACTCTTCTGGACATCGTCTGCCGCATAGCGCTCCGCTGTTTCCACATAATTCCTCTGCAGCTTTCCCTTACGGCTCATAACATTCAGGTAAATGACTCCACCGATGCTGGCACTTAAAAAACCAAGAGCCGCTATCGTCAGACCAAAGCTGCGCCCACCGACAAAGCCATACTCCGTTTCGTAAATACTGCCATAGTTCAGTGCCTGTCCTGTTCCCTGTCCATAGCCAAAGGGAAGAAGGACGCCTGAAGCCTTGAAAAAGTCCGTATCAGTCAATGCCCATAAAAGAGTCAGACCAAGACCTAATACGCCCTGAAGCAGATATGTTGAAACAGTTGTCACACCTGTATTGAATATTTCACGGTTCCTCTCCTTATTCAGAACAGGTCCCGTAGGCTTAAATACTGACGCAATAAAGCCCAGAGCCAGACAATGATAGGTTATTGTCTCCGCCTGAGCCGATCCGTTTCCGCCAAAAAACGAGGTATCAAGCAATGAGTTTCCCGTAACAGCTCCATAAATCCAAATCACCAGAAGCAGGAGCATTCCACCCAGTACCGATGTCGGAACCAGCGATTTTCGTAAGAAACCTACCGTTTTTTTCAAAAAATTAGCCAAAAGAAGACTTCCAAGCAGCACCGCAATCAGATTGATGCTGCCCCAGACACTAAAGTCCCAAAAATTCTGCATTACCGTTCTCAGCCTTTCCAATATAATGATAATAGAAATTTACATACTTCAAAGCATTAAAATGCTTATCCGCCTTTATCTGATATATGTCGTTTCCGACATAAAAATTCAGCTTATTATTACCAACCGCAGAGGCCGCCTGTATTTCATCAAATGCAAAGCTGTGCACTCCGTCCGATGCAGCTATCTCATATCTGTTTCCAAAAAGCTTAACAACGGCATTTTTATCAATCTGCTTTTTGTATCTGTAGGGCACAACCCGAAGGAACTCTGCACCTTCTTCATAGGCCGGAGTATCATAATACCTGGTCAGGTCAAGTCCGCGTATAAAGCCTTCCTGGTATTCATACCATTCTCCCTCGTCCTTCATCGGGAAATCATTTCCCAGACCACGTACCGTTTTATCGGGAAGATATTCAATCTGTCTTCCACATTTTTCACAGGTCATAATCTTCTTTTTGCTGTAGAAGCGTGAAAGACCGCAATCAGGACATACATATATTGCACGTTCAAGATACTCTGCCAGCCTGCCTGATTTATATTCACCGCCGGTTGTGTGCTCGTCAATATAAAGCTCACTCCTGATAAGCTCATATATTTCCGTCTCGCTCATTTTAGCGAGCTCCTCGGGCTCTACGATACGCGCAATACCGACATTCAGCCTGCCACGACGTTTTACGTCGCTCCATCTCGGCTGCACTCCGTAGCCGCCTTCAATTCTGTAAAGTACAAGCGGAAGCCTCATTTTCTTTGCGAGAACAGCAATGGAATCCTTCATGTTCACGGTTTTTCCATGGTAGGTCCTGTTTCCTTCCGGGAAAACGCAAATGGTTCCGCCCTCATGTGCGGCTCTCATACAATTCATGACTGCTCCGACATCATTTGTTGATTTTTTAAACGGAATAGGCGCAACAGCCCAGGTCAGAAGCTTTGAAAGCCAGCCCGTAGAGAACATATCCTCACTTGCAACGTAGTATACCGTTCCGCCAAAGGTCAGACTGATAAAAAACTGGTCAAAGGCCGTCTGATGATTGCTCACAATCAGGAACTGCCTGCGTTCGCTACGCTTCAGACGTTTAAACTTAACCCCATAGGAAAGCTTTGCCCATACAAAAAACAGTGGTGTAACAAGCACTGTAATAATTTTGTGCCTTGTTTTTACCCACTTGTTTTTTGTTTTCTTCTTTTTTTTAGTTACTTTGTTCTCATCCATCGTCTGTCAAACCATTCTATTGCTATTATTTACTGGGTACTACTTCTGTAGTCCAACTATCATCTGAACCATCACTTCTTACAATGATACTTCCCTGTGTATCCGTTCTGTATATTACTGCGCCCTGCTTTTCAAGACGCTTCAGCGTGGCCTCATGCGGATGTCCGTAGTCGTTGTCCCTTCCGCAGGATATCACGGCCATTTTAGGATTCACAGCCTCCAGGAACGCCTTCGAGGAGGAGCCGCTGCTGCCATGATGACCGACATAATAAATATCCGAACGAAGGTCTATTCCGGAAGCAAGCATTTCCTTTTCAGAAAGCTCCGAGGCATCTCCGGTCAGAATAATATCCATATCTTTATATCGGACAATAATGCCTATTGAATAATCGTTTTCTGCCTCATAAAAAGAATTTCCGGGAGCTATGACCGAAAACTCCCCGCTTCCCAGCGGATAGGTATCCCCCACTGCCGGATGGACAGCCACAATATCCCTTGCCTTAAGGGTATCGTTCAAATCCCTTGCTGCCTTTGTATTCTTTTCATAATCAGGAAGAAGAACCGTACCACAGTCAAATTTATATACTGCTACATCAAGGGCAC
This sequence comes from Lachnospiraceae bacterium, assembly GCA_045627205.1. Taxonomy (GTDB): domain Bacteria; phylum Bacillota; class Clostridia; order Lachnospirales; family Lachnospiraceae; genus RUG11977. The sequence goes on along the minus strand of JAZQNG010000155.1, from coordinate 21,315 downwards.
CGATATGGTCCGCATCAAAATGTGTGCCTATAACATAGTCCAGTCTTTCAACGCCCTGCTGCTTCAGAAAACGCTGAAGCCACGTGCCCCTGCTGTCAGGTCCGCCATCCACCAGAAGCGTCTGACCGTCCGCCTTTATCAGAACACATGAGCCCTGGCCAACATCCGGGAAAATCACCTCAAGACCGGCTCCGGCTTCGACCTTCTCAGCTCCCGGCTCCATACCCTCAGCTCCCGGCTCCGTACCCTCAGTTCCGGGCTCCGTACCCTCAGTTTCCGGCTCCGTACCCTCAGCTCCCGGCTCCGTACCCTCAGCCTGACCATGAGGTATGAAAACGTCCCCCTCCGCGCCAAGCAATAGCCATAGCGAGGCTGCTGCCAGAAAGACCGCGCATATCAGCAGCGATAGAATAAACCTTTTTCCTTCACTACCCGCGCCCCTGCCGAACGCAGCAGGGCCTCTCCCGTTCTCTTCCCGGACCTTACCTTCCCGCGCCAGCCCGGCACGCCTTTTACTTTCATCAAAATTCCCTTTATTTCCTGCCATGCGTTATCTTTCCCTACGCAAAATTAAAATGCCTTATAAATTCCTGACATCTGCCAGTGCAGCAGCAATAACCTTATCCATATCGTAGTACTTATACTGTCCCAGACGCCCACCGAAAAGCACACCCTCGGTCCTTTTTGCAAGCTCTGCATATTCAGCATAAAGAGCATTATTTTTATCGTTATTGAGCGGATAATAGGGCTCATCTCCCGGCTTCCATTCCTTCGGATATTCACGGGTGATAATGGTCACAGGCTGCTTTCCGAAATTAAAATGCTTATGCTCGATAATTCGGGTAAATGCCTCATCATGACTGGTATAATTTACGACAGCCACGCCCTGATAATTCTCCTTTTCAATGCGTTCCTTTTTAAATTCCAGAGAACGGTATTCCAGATTGCCCAGACGGAAATTGAAAAATTCATCAATCATTCCCGTAAATATGACATTGTCGGCCAGACCGCAGCCATAATAGCCCTTCGCGCCCTCTTCAATTCCTGAATTATTACGAAGGTCAAAATAGTCTGTATCAAGGCGGACCTCAATACCCTCCAGCATTTTTTCAACCATTGCGGTATAGCCTTCAACCGGGATTCCCTGATATCTGTCATTAAAATAATTGTTATCAAAGGTAAATCTGAGCGGAAGACGGCGGATAATGAAGGAAGGAAGCTCCCTGCAGGAGCGTCCCCACTGCTTCTCCGTGTATTCCTTCACAAGCTTCTCGTATACATCGCGTCCGACCAGCTTCAATGCCTGCTCCTCAAGATTTGCAGGCTCACCGCAGATACCCTCTGCCGCAATCTGCTCATCAATCTTGGCCCTTGCCTCTTCAGGTGTCACAACACCCCAGAGCCTGCTGAAGGTATTCATATTAAACGGAAGATTATAAAGCTCGTCGTGAAAACGGGCAACCGGTGAATTCACAAAATTATTAAATTCTGCAAACTGATTTATATAATCCCATATCTTTTTGTCCGAAGTGTGAAAAATATGTGCACCATACTCGTGCACATCGATTCCATCCTCCTTCCTTGTATAGATATTGCCAGCAATGTGATTTCTTTTATCAATCACAAGACACCTTTTTCCCTTTAATTTAAGCTCATGTGCCATAACTGCACTATACAGACCGGCACCTACAAGCAGATAATCATATTCCATCGTCTTCTCCTTTTCCGTACATTTACAATAGTATCCCGCAATCAGAACAGCACTCCATACTCCTTCATAAAGGGAGCTGCCTCGTCCTTCTGCGCAAGAATCGGATTCGAAATTCCCCAGTCAATTCCAAGCTCCGGATCGTCAAACCGGATACTTGCCTCATACTTCGGTGCATAATAGTTGTCGCACCGGTAAATAAACTCAACATCGTCCGTCAATGTTACAAATCCATGTGCAAAGCCTCTTGGAATCATAAGCATGCGCTTGTTTTCCGCCGAAAGCTCAACCTTTATCCACTGATGATAGGTGGGGGATTCATGACGTAGATCGACCGCCACATCGTAAATAGCCCCCTTCACACACCTTACAAGCTTTGCCTGCGAATACTCTCCCTTCTGGAAATGAAGTCCGCGGAGCGTACCCTTCTTTGCTGAAAAGCTCTGGTTGTCCTGAACAAAATGATAGTTCAGTCCGGCATTTTCAAAATCCCTTTCTGTCCAGCTTTCATAGAACCATCCGCGATGGTCACCGAAAACCTTTGGTTCGACAATATAAACATCCTTCAGTGAGGTCTCTAAAAACTCCATAATAGTCCGATTTTCTCCTTATTGATTGTAGTATAAACCATATACATTTTATCGCAAAAAACACAATTATTCAAGCTGATTTGCATTGCCCCATAATGCTTTACAAATATAAACTTATCAGTTATAATGTACTGGATTGTGCAATGCAATCATCAGTATATAAACGCAATTATCAATTGCCAAACCGAATTTAACGGCTTCAGTCTTTCTGAAGCTTCATGGAGAATATCATGTCGAAGAAAACAAACTATAAAGCCTCAAGGCCTGCTGCAGGTCGGAATACGGCCGGAAAGGGTACCTCTGTCCTGCCGGTTAAGGAGGGCTTCAACAAACTGCTTATACCGTATATTATCGTAATTGCGGTTGTTCCGCTCATTGTCTTTCTGAAGGCCTACAATCCGGGACTTCAGGACTACAAGTTCTTTATCGAATCGGAATACGCATTTGATTTATTTCTCTACTGGAAGGGCTTCGTCCTGGTCCTTTGCGCAATAGCAATGGCAGGAATACTTATCTGGTGCACACTGAAAAACAAAATAAAGCTGCGTCCCGAAGGAATATATATTCCTCTTGCGGGCTATGTACTGCTGGCGCTGCTTTCATCCATATTTTCAAAGAATCCGGAGCTGGCATTTTTCGGAAGCTACGAGCAGTTTGAATCCTTCTTTGTTCTGATGGGATATGGAATTGTAACCTACTACGCATCTCTCATCATTTCGTCTCAGAAGGACCTTGATACCATAACAGTTTTTCTCACGATAAGCACTGTCATCATGCTGCTTTTAGGCATCGGTCAGGCCTTCTCCGCGGATTTCTTCCGTACCCCCTTCTTTGCCTCCATAGCCTCTCTCGGACTTCCGTCTAAGCTGAGTGCGGCAGGCTCGGGAACTCTGGATTTTACCTTTGAAAAGGGACGTGTTTATCTGACACTGTACAATCCGAACTATGTAGGCTCCTATGTTGCACTGCTTGCTCCGGTATTCCTTACCCTGGCAATTGCAAAAAAGAAGCTTCCGCTTATCATCCTAAACATGGCTATTTTCGTGGGACTTCTTCTCACCGTTCTGGGATCCGGCTCCCGTGCGGGCTTCGCCGGAATAGCAATATCCTTCCTGCTGCTGGTTGTCCTTTTCAACAAAAAGCTCAAAAAATACTGGATGGAGGCCCTCATCGTGCTCACACTTCTGGTGGGAACAGCCTACACCATGAACAACTATTCAAATAATGCAATCTGGAACAGGGTAAAGAATGCTTTTTCCTTTGAAGCCGAAAGCTTCCCTCTGGCAGACATCGCCATGGACGGGGCAAAGCTTACCGTCGTACATAACGATTCAGAATTGATTATCAATTACGGAATAGATGAAAATTCAAGCTACTATTTCAGTCTTGAGGACAGTACTGCAGCTCCTGTTTATGCAACCCAGAATGAGGAAGGCTGGTTCATTCCCGATGACAGCAGATACGCCGGCATATCCGTCGGCTCCGCCCCCGTTTCCGGGTATCCCGGACTTGTTCTGAAGATAGACGGCAAGCTGTGGGCGTTTGCATATGACAATAACGAATTATACTATTTGAACTATCTCGGCAGACTTACGAAGATCCAGGAATCCGAAACCTTTGAACCGCTCAGTAATATATCAAAATTTGCCAGCGGACGTGGATATATCTGGTCAAAAACAATCCCGCTTTTAAAGGATAATATAATCCTCGGTTCCGGTCCCGATACCTTCCTGCTCCAGTATCCGAACGAGGACTATGTAGACCGGACAAACCATGGCTACGGAGAAGAGCTCACCACAAAGCCTCACAACCTGTATCTCCAGATCGGTGTACAGACCGGCGTGGTATCGCTCCTCTGCTTCCTTGTATTCTATTTCTGGTATTTCATATTTACCGTAAAAATAATCCGAAAGTCCGATAAATCCAAGCCCAAGGCAATCCTTGGAATCGGTATTTTATGCGGAACCTTCGGATATATGATTGTCGGTCTGATAAATGACAGTACCGTAGCCGTAGCCCCTCTCTTCTGGGCTCTGACCGGTATGGGAATAGCTATTGACTTCATGCTCAAGAAGGAGCTTCCCGAGCAGACTGAAGTGAAGGATACTGCTTCAGGTCAGGAGCAGGTTACGTCGAAGGCGTAGCTGTCGGCGTCGGCTCTGCTGTCGGCGTCGGCTCTGCGGTTGGCGTCGGTGTAGGCGTTGCCGCAGGAACCGGAATCTGAAGCACGGCATATTTGGATGCAAGCACGGTGGCCTTCTTTGCACTCCCGTTTACACCCTTTCTTCTGAAAAGAAGAACAACATCCTTATCAGTTATGGTAATTGTACGTTTTGTGCCATCTGTTAATGTATAGGCAGCCTTGGTATCCTTTTTCAGCACCGCATTATTCTTTGCTGCCGCCCATTTTGCTGTTGTATCATCAAATTTACCTGCAGTCAGGTCAGCCTGAAGTACAAGTGTATACTCAAATGCAGGATTTTCCGTCAGATCTGCTGCCGCCTTTGTGATTCCACTGATAACATAGCCCTTTTCATCTGCAGTAAACGTCATTGTAGGCGCTGCCGTCTGAGAAGGAACAACTATCACGCCCGTTCTTGAAGCGGGCTTTTTATTTGTCGCAGCCATACGGTAATCGATTGATACCGTTTCCGTACCGGAAGGCTCTGATATTCCTAAAGCCGCATAGCAGTCCGCAAGACTGATGGCATTGATTTTTGTTTTTGTCTGCTCGGTATAAGGGTCAAAGGTTGTCGTCAGGGAGGTATCGCGGATTGCAGAGCCATCCTTTCCGTCCTTTGAAACCGGGAGAATTGTTTTCCATTTGGAATCATTCTGCCCTGTCACCCTGAACTGCATACCGTTTTTCAGTGCAAGTGTCAGCTTTGCTGCGTCCAGCTTTACAGCAGGAGCCTTTGTCACCGCAAGCTTTATTTTAAACTCCTTGCCAAAGGGCTGTCCCGTCTTTTGGCCTGTCTGGTCGATTGCAGCAATCCTGAAATACAGTACGGCACCGCTGTTCCTCATTGTTTCCCATTTTACTCTGCTCAGCTTGTCTATATCGTTCCAGTCTCCGTTTGAACCCTTTCTCCACTGGATGGGAAGGGTAGTCACCTTCTTTTCTCCAGTATGGTCATACGTTGTTGTAACACCATCGCTTCCTGTGATAACGACCCTGCTCAGTATTCCGTAGCTCTTTGCCGCATCGCCTTCTACACCCCAGTTTATCTGAAAATCGACCTTTTTAGCGGCAGCATTTATACTGATCGGCATAACAGGAACCATTCCATCCGCACCCGGAGTCAGCGTGGTGGCAAGTCCGATAAAATTCTGTTTTGATGTAGCTATCGTAGAAATATCGATATAATAAAGCTCAAATGTCCCGTTCTTTACTGCAGGAATCAGTTCTGCAGGCTTAACAGAGGTAACATCGCCCTTTTTAAGCTGGCAGTAATAAACCTGTTTCGTGGCATTAATCTCAATTTCCTCTGTTTTATACAATACATAGGCAGATACAATTCCCTCTACCGTGGGCGCGGCTGCACCTGAACCTGTTCCCGATCCGTCGCCCGAGCCTGTTCCACCGCCCGAACCGGTACCCGAGCCATCACCCGAGCCTGTTCCGCCGCCCGTACCGGTATCACCTGCATAGGCTGAACAGGTTCCGGCAAATACAAATATCATCAGGAACATTGCAGCCAGGACTGCAAAAATATATTTATATATTGGAGTTACTTTAGATTTAAGCATTCAAGACACCTCCCTGCATAAAAGCATAAAAAGACACTCATCCTCATCTTTTTTATCGGATAAATACCTTAAAAACTTTACACAGAACCTTCACTGCGGGGATAACGCTCCACGGACCGAAAGCAGCTGCGGCACAACCGGCTCCCGCTCTTTTATAAAAGAGAACGCTGTTTAAAAAATAGTGCCTGAAAAATGATTTCTCATTTTTCAGGCACACATTAACTAAATTTCTGTCCGGGCAAATGCCCTTCAGGCTCAGTCAAATGCATCCTTGATGTTCTCTGCAGCATCCTCTGCAGCATCCTTTACCTCGTCGAATGCATCCTCTGCAGCTTCCGCGATGTCCTCAACCGCTTCCTCGCCATCGATGTTAAGGGATACATACTCTGTTGAATTCTCTTCCTCATCGTCATCAAAATCGAAATCGTCGAGATCGTCATCAAAATCGTCGTCTTCAACATCCTTTGCTACAAATTTCTTGTATGCGTAGTATGCACCTGCACCGATTGCTGCAATCCCTACTAAACCTGCTAAACACTTTCCAAATTTCTTCATAATTCTATTACTCCTTTCATAATACAATACCTTTTCTGTATGCCTCACATATCGAAGCATCTGATGCTATTATAAAGGGGATGTACACAAATGTAAAGCAAAATATTATACAGAATAAACGCTTTTAAATCCCCTTATTCTACAAATTAGCTTTTTCAATGGCTTTTTTCTGAAATCAGCTGCTCCATTTCCATTCTTTTTATACCGGTCGTTCTCTGCCGACATGCAGTCTTCAGACCTTATTCTGCCACTACCTCGGCATCATAGCCTATGAAGCGGTTTTCATATTCATCCACCATATTCTCCGGAGCATATATTTTTTCAAGGCTCTCGCAAAAATCGAAAGGGTCATCACCTATTTCAAGTACAGACGCGGGAATATGTATTTCCTTCAGGGCAATACAGTCATAAAACGCCCTGTTTCCGATGATTTCAAGACTGTCCGGCAGCTCAAGTTGCTGCAATGCCTCACAGTACCAGAAGGTTTCGTCACCGATCCGCTTAAGTCCTGACGGAAGAACAACCTCTGCCAGCTTCTCACAGCCTGAAAGGACCTCATCATCAAGGCTTACAATATTCTCTGGAATAGCGATTTTTTCCAGCGAAACACAATTGTAGAAGCATCCGGAACCAAGCTCTGTAAGAGAATCCGGAAGATTGATTTCCTTCAAGGCGCTGCATTCTGAAAAGCAGTCCTCTCCAAGCTCCAAAAGTCCTTCGGGAAGAATAATGCTTTCAAGGCTTTCGCACGAATTGAAGGCATCATTTCCAATCCTTGTTATGCTCTTCGGAAGAACTACCTCCTTAAGCTCGGTAAAGAAATAAAAGCCCTCATCATATATTTCGGTGACAGGATAGGATTTGCCCTCATAGCTGATGGCGTCCACAATCCTGCAGCTTTCCATCGTATCATCGTCCATGAAGGTGTATATTACAACCGCATGGTCATCCAGAATGGTATAGCTCTTGTCATTGAAAATAAATAGGGGTGTTTCGGTAGAATCGTCCAAAAGCATTACCTCGCCCTGATATCCTTCCTCTCCGTCAGCCTCATATATATCTGCTTCTAAGCCCGGTCCGTCCTGGGCTTCAGTTGCCTTAGGGTCCAGAATGCCTTCACTGCCGGTCGGAGACGCTAAACCTTCACTTCCATCAGTGTCCCCCTGCAAGGCCTGTGTTTCTGTAGGAACAGGAGTCTCTGTAAGAACCGGTGCCTCTGTAGGTACAGGCGCCTCTGTAAGGACCGGAGTTTCTGTAAGAATCGGTGCCTCTGTCGGGTTTTCACTGTTTTCAGTATCAGAAACAGGCAGTGGTGTCCCACTGCCCGATTCGTCCTTTTTACTGCAGCCTGAAAGCATCAGTACTGCAACCAAACCAATTATCAATAAAATATTATATACTTTTCTGCTCACACTAATCTCCCAAAATTCAGTCAGTTTACTTTGACGGCTTAGGATTTACAGTCGCACTGGAATTCTTCCAGTCAATCGTAAAATCAGCATAGTCGGAGGCAAGCTTCAGTTCTATATTCTTGCTCGCATTTGCTGCAGTTCCCGTAAATCTGAAATAAACTGTTGTACCACTGGGTGCATTCTTTTCAGTAAGCTTAACCTGCTTTGTATTGCTCTTTACGGTTCTCCACTTAGCCGTTGCATAATTGAATTCCGCGCCTTCCTTTACTATGCAGTAATCAACAGGAACTGTCTTTGAAGCCTTCGGGAAATTTATGAGGAACTTCCCGTCTGTTGTAAACTGGTAGGTAACATCGGCTGTCGCACCGGTAACTGAGGGTGCTGCTCCCTGTCCCGTAATATAAAGCAGAGCTGTCTGTGAATAAGGCTTCTTCTCGGTAGCTGCCACACGTACCCTGACAGATACGTTTTCAGCTCCGCCATCAAACATTGCAGAAGGTGCGATTTCCTCAACACTCATGTTCTTCTGGCAGGCAACCCACTTATTCTCGTCCTCGTTGAAATATTCCATTGAGGTCTTTGTATTGACCTCCATCTTCTTTACATTTACCTTAAGATTCGGAGCAGCCGCCATCTTTGTGATGGCAACCGTCACATCCTTGCTGGGACGTTCGCCGGGATTCGATTCGCTCGTTCCCTTTATCTGTCCGATCCTGATGACAATCTTTGTACCCTTGAAACGAAGGTCATCAATCGTTTTAATAAAATTCTTGTAGCTTGTCTTTGTAATGTCGAAATCTACTGTCTGCCAGTTGTAGTCGGTAGTCTTTCTCCACATGAACTTTGAGGAGCCGTCATTTCCGACAAATGTGAAATCAACATTAACCTTGTCATATTTTACCTTAAAGCTGCTGTTTGCCTTCGGAACCGTTACCGAAATGGCTGTTGAATCGGTATTTCCCTTAAAATAAACCGTAACATCGGCATTTGCCGAAATCCAGGAAATATCCATTTCAATATAATACTTGCCGTCATTCTCGGTTACAGGCCCATCCACCTCGTTCCAGGTGGCCTTCTGGTCTGTCGAGTAAAATACTATACCGTTTCCGTTTTTGTTTATGGTCATGGTCAGCTTGTCGTAATCAATCTCTGTGATCGATACGGGACCTGCCGCAGCGGCCTTTACCTCTGTACCTCCGGCACATACGGCCATCAGGATGAAAAGCGCCAGAAATGCAGATATTGAAAGTAATATTTTTTTCTTCATATGCTTTCCCTCCTTATGAATTTGCCGGTCTGTTGAAGGTTATCTTCCAGCCTGTTGTTATCTTGAAGCCATTATCAAATTCAAATACCAGATAAGCCGATTCCGAACTGCCCGGTGTAATGCTTGAATAAATATCATTCAGCATCTTGTTTGAAATATCCATGGTAATGTATTCACTGGCCGATGAAATCTTCCTGCAGATTGATTTACCGTTCCAGGTTACCCTGTCAAGCGATACACCGTAATCAGCCCTGAACTTCTTTAAGCAGATATGGTAATCATCGGGATGCTCGGTAACCTTTTCCTCGGTCTGTCCGCTTGCTCCGGTGATGATTGTCTTATCCTCAAGCTTCAGTAAATCATTCATTGTAAGTGACTGGGCTCCGGGAACCTTGGACTCTGAATCAACAATTATTGCGGTATTCTTAAGATTAATCTTCAGGCTGTCCTTAATTACCTCGCCGTTGCTCAGGTAAACCAGAAGAGGAGTTTCCTTATCGCGGTCATCAATCTGGACGTTCTTCTCGATAACATCAACATTTACGGTAAGAACTGCCATTCTCTGTTCGTCGCCGGTGTTGTCGGTTGTAGTACCCTTTATGTCTGCGTATTCAACCTCAAAATACTTATTTCCGTTCGAATCGGTTGCATTCTTCAGGAACTCTACACCGTCATACTTTATCTTGGTGATTTCAACCTTTTCAGTTGAAGAAACAGTACCCTTTGTATTGCTCTTCGGAACATATCTTGTACCGATATCAAGGCGTACCCTGAACTTGGTATCATCGCATGCTTCCTTGTTCATATACTGGGCATATCCGTTGTTTTTCTTGTAAATCCAGGTTGAACCGTATACACGCTCAAAGGTTGTAGCATAAGGAATATAGTCATCCGTTGCCGAATAGCCTGTCCAGCCGAGCTTAGCTGCAATATCCTCCTTTGCCGAAGGTGAAGAAGGATTGTTTACAACAGTAGCGGGATGCATGTATAATGCAATGCCCTTCTCGGAATCGCTCTTGAATTCCTCATCGCTGTCCTTAATCTTAATGTATGCAAGCATCTCACGCTGCTTGTTGTTTACTGCAACTGAATCAAGCTTTGCGGTTGAGAAAATCGTAGTATTGATAATGTACTGGTAATGCTTTGCATCTGTCGTATCAGTAACGGATGCATCATATTCAGTATTCTTTGATACAACACTTGTGAAATCATCGTTAATCTTTAAGGTTCCACGGTCCGTACCGGTTGAAGAATAATCAACGAATCTGATCTGGGTAATAGGTGAATTCGTCTCACTGAAGAAGGTGAAATTCAGCTTACCGCTGCTGTTGTCGGGATTACATCTTCCGGCTACGGTCTGAAGCCAGATAAGTCCGCTCTGAAGTGTCGTGATATCCTTCGGATACATTACCTCGCCAAGGAACATATACGGTGAAGCTATCTCATAGTCATCGTTTCCGAGCTCCTTTAAGGCCTTTCTTCTGACATAAACCCTGCTGCCGTTTTCAACCTTATTCTTGGACTCGCTGATTGAAACGGGGCTCTGGCTGTTTACTGTCTTCCACTGGATTTCACGGACATTGTCGATGTCCACGCCTTCCTTTAAGTCCTTTTTATTGAGAATGCAGTACTCATAAGGCTCATCAGCACTTGCTGCTGCGATTTCAATCTGGAAGGTGGTTGTACTTGTATAAACAAGCTTTATTTTTTCCTTTGCAGCTGCCGTCAGGTCACGCTGTGCAGGAATCTTAACCGTAGTAACATTTGACATCTGCTTTGTCGAGCTTGCCTTTGTCCTGAACTGGATATAAACATCGCTCGGGCTGGGATTTTCTGTTGAAATCATTGCCTTGCCTGCTATATCAGAAAGAGGACAGTCATAGCTCTTACCAAAATCGTTCCATGCATTAAGGGTTCCGTTTTCATAAGGATTTCCGTAGCTGTCACAGTAACGGTACTGCATATCCTTTGAAACGGCTATTGTCATCTTTTCGTCATCAACCTTGATTGCAGGTGCTGCGAGCTTTTTGGCAACCGATACGGAAACCTCCTTGCTTGCACGCTTTCCCACAGCGGTAACCGAGGTACCCTTTTCAGGAGCAAGCCTGAAAAGAAGTGTTGCACCATTCGGGCACATTCCGAGGAGTCTGTCACGGAAGGCTGTCGTATCTGGTGCACCGGAGGCATCTGTAGGGAAATCCTCCCAGTTAAGGGCATCCTTCTTCTTCCACTGAACCTTTCCTGTCGCATTCTGGAAGGAAAGCTTTCCGCCGTCCAGGGTTGAATAGGTCACCTTAAAATTCTTTGTCTGCTTGGGAATGATGACCTTTATGGGCGTAGCTGAAACATCTCCCCTTAAGGACAGTGTGTATTCGTTTGTCACGCTTATCCAGGAAATATCCAGCTCCACTGTGTTATCGCTTCCCTTTATGACAGGAGCATACTCCCATTTTTTCTGTTTTCCGTCAGAAATAAGAAGTGCACTGTCCGCATCGTTCAGCTTGACCTTTATGATACTCTTCTCATAATCAATTTCCGTCAGCTTAACGCTCGCATCAACAGATGAAGCAGCATATACATTCTGCACTGCAGACAATGCCAATGCCACTACTGCAAGTGCCATTGCTGAACCTATTGACTTAAACAATTTTTTCAGTCGCATATTATTTCTCCCTTCCTTGCCATTTACGTATTCAGACGCTGTCAATACCGATAAAAAATACCAATACTTTCCTTTGGCATATTATCGGCATTTTCGGCACAAAAATTAACCTCAAAATAAAACGTAGAATATTCCGCATATATTTTAAGGTTTCAGTCCTGTTTTTGCAAGTATTTTGTCTTTTTTTTACATTTTCCGTTACTTTTCAAAAATATATGGATTTTTTAGAGTGATTGATATATCATGATAGGTGCTTTGTGTATCCTCCGATACGGAAAGCAAATAGATTTTCAAAAGGAAATGGTGAATCCCATGCTTTATAATATTTTTAATGACAATATTGATGCTCTTCGCTTCATTTATCTTGGCGGAGTAATCCTCACCTTTATCGTAACCTTTATTTTACTGAAAAAACTGATGGACAAGCTTCCTACGGATATCGGACGCGCATACGCCGTAAATGCCGAAAAGGCGAAGGGAAAGCCCCGCGGCGCCGGCGTAATCATCATTCCCGCATTCTTTTTGTGCAGTCTGCTTTTTGCCCCCTTATCCCTTGAATACCTTATTTACGGTGTTCTGCTTGTCATCGTAATGCTCACCGGATTCCTGGATGATGCATCCAAAAATCCCTGGAGCGACTATAAAAAGGGAGCCCTGGACCTGATTCTTTCCATCGGCCTGTCTGTCACCTACACGCTGTACAACGGCTCTGCAGTAAGGCTCTCAATCATCAGCAGCATCGCAGGTAAAAGCATCAGCTTCACACTTCCTACCGTTGTTTACATCATACTTGGTACAATTCTTGTATGGATGTCCATAAACGTCGTAAACTGCACGGATGGTGTTGACGGTCTTTGTACCTCACTTTCGATGATTGTCCTTGTTACATTTTTCATGATTACACCTGATATGGAGTTCCTTGCAGAAATTTCCGTTCTTGCCGGAGCCTTGGCTGCATACCTGTGGTTTAATTCAAGCCCCAGCCAGATGCTGATGGGTGACGCCGGTTCGCGTCCCATCGGTGTATTTCTCGCACTGGCTGCGATGAAGTCCGGCGATCCGTTTGTTTTCCTTATACTCTGCCTGATTTTCATACTCGATGGCGGACTCGGACTCGTAAAGATTTTCCTCCTCCGCTTTTTCAAAATTTCAATTTTCAAAAACACCCGCATGCCGCTTCACGACCATGCACGTAAGAACAAGGGCTGGTCTGATACACAGACGGTTCTCCGCTTCTGCATCCTGCAGTTTTTACTCTCTGCCGTCACCCTGCTCCTGTTCTGATGTTTGGGCCTGATAAATCGTGGCTGATCTGAGCCTTAAGGGCTGAGTCCGTATCCGGGCAATATATATTGGTATCCGGGCAAAAAATAAATTAATATTAAATATAAAACAGATGCCTGTGTGCATTCACTGTATAAGCTGAATACACACAGGCATCCTTCTATATGTAAAATAACATAAGGCAGCCTGTTATTTTACCCTATATACCACCCGCTCCTCTCAAAAAGCATAACGAAAATATCTGATACATTACCTTTAAAGCGGCTGCCTGCCTCAGGTAACGTTCTCCTTTACGGTTAAAACAAGATTTTTATCAACCACTACATCAAAGCTTTTCTCATCAAGAATTTCATCCGACGGTCCGTACAGCTGGAATTTCAGTGTTTTCTCTCCGGGTGCCACTGCTCTGAAGAAAAACTCCTGACTGGTATACGCTCCGCCATTTCCATCCGGTTTATCTATAATAAAGCAGCTTATATACTGAATATTGTATTCCTGCTCCGGTTCATCATAAAACCACTGGCATTCCGAATTATATTCCGCTTTTAAGCTGATAATTGCAGATGATTCCGGTACAAGAAGGCTGCGCTTTTCCGGCTTGATGTACTTGAGAAGAATATCCATGGGAACATCAAACCACCATACTAATTCATCCGAATCAATAATCGAGCCGATGGGAGTAAAGAAGTTTGCACCTGACGGTGCAAATCTTAAGGTGTCAAGATTAATGCTCTTTTTTACAGCCTTCCAGTCAATATCCTTTTTGATTAATTCACTTTCCTCATCATTTGCAAATTTAAGCTGTTTCTTTGCATACTTAATGATTTCGCTCTTCATCTTATCAACATCGTTGAAAATGCTCTTAAGTGAAGTGATTCTCTTTCCCGTATGAAGATCTATATCGGCATTCTTACAGTATTCTTTCTCAATTATTCCATCCTCATTGATAATGGTAACATATCCGCTTACTACAAAAAGATTGCCGTTTCTGGTCATTTCAACATATTCGCAGTTCATCTCCAGCCCGGCATTGTCGCCCTCACTGTAGCCCTTGCTCTCATAATACTTCTTTGCTTCGCTTACAAGCTCCGTATAGAACACCTTTTTACATGCCTTCTGTATAGCATCCACAGCATCATAGGTATCATATACAAAGGGAATCAGCTTTGGATACTGTGTATTAACGGTAATCGATCCTGAAGGATAGCTGATAGTCTTTTTCTCAGTGAAAACCTCCGCCCTATTTCCTTCTTCATCCAGATTATAAGAAACTACTTCAGTCCAATCCGCCATAAGGCCGGCATCGGGTGACTGTACCTTAAGAACCTGCTCCATATCCTTCTTCACATACTTGAAAAGAATATCGTTATCGATTACAAAGGGAATAACGCCCACCTCAAGAGGTGCAGCATCGCCAGCCAGAAGATAAACCATACTGCAGCGGCTGTCAAGCGCCATATTTTCAAGCACAAGCTTCGTTTTGATACTATCCCAGTCTATATTTTCATTAAAGGGAATATCCTGAAGCTCAATTCTTTCCCCTGTTTCAATCTGTGTCCTGACCTCATCAATAATTGCCTGCTTCACGTCATCGACATTTTCAAATATATCGCCAAAACCGCTGACACGCTTGCCGGTACTGAGATTAAATGCCTGGCTCAGGGTTGTGGGAACATAAATACCATAAGCGGGTAAGCCTGTGGTTAAATCTGCGGTTACTGAAATAATATTACCCATACGGACTATTTTATTTACTGAACCTTCAAGCTCCAGGTCAACAGCGCAGCCTAACAATCCCATGTAGGTATAATAATAAACATCTGCATCCTCAACCGCTTCCTTGTAGAAGGTATTATACATTGCCTTGTTCAGCTTGCTGATTATTTTATCATTTCCGTCCACACCCTCGGTTACCTTGAATTTCGGATAGGTCATATTAATTTTCACCGTACCCTCTTCCATCTTTACAGTCTTCTTTTTTGTTACAAGCTCTGAAGGTATTCCGTTTTCATCAATTTCATAATCGGCCGGAACATACTTCACATCAT
Source organism: Lachnospiraceae bacterium (assembly GCA_045627205.1). Lineage (GTDB taxonomy): Bacteria > Bacillota > Clostridia > Lachnospirales > Lachnospiraceae > RUG11977. The sequence continues at coordinate 6,039 of JAZQNG010000155.1, read as the reverse complement.
TTTCAGCCTCAGCCTTTACTTCAACCGAACCAAACGGTAAAAACGCAGCAAGCAATGCGGCAATAGCCATAATCACAATAAATCTTCCCAGTTTCTTCAGCATTTTTTTCATACGATAATACCTCCTTCATCATCCGGAACTTCTGTCAATCTGGTTTATTTGTCCCCCTGACATAATTCAGTATATCCATCCGAAAATAAGAAACAGTTAATGAAATAGTTGAGAAACGGTTAAGCTTCAAACCTATGATAGCCACACTTCGGACAGTTGCCCCTTTCATCCAGCTCAATGCCGCACAGAGGGCAGCGGTTCATGCTTCCCGACACCTCATATTCCTGGCATGCCGCATTGTCGCCGCTCGTAAATGTGATTTTTGCAATGTTCAGCCTGTCCTTGAGCAGATCGTATACAAGCTTTATCATTCCCTCAACAGTCATGGTTTCCTTCGTAACAACCAGACGGCAGTCAGGATATGCCTTGGCATATTGTGTATGGAAGGCCTCTCCCTTCATAGTATTCTGTGGCGCACCGTTCAGGATTCCCTGTGCCTCATAAACCTTCCAGATTGCAGGAAGCAGCGGGTCGTCCTCCCTGAGAATAAGCGCATGGTCAAAGTTTTTCAGGACGTTCCAGGCCGTCTTCTTAATTTCATTGCAGGGGAAAACCATATTTACCCCCGGATTTATCTCATCCTCAACCTCAATGGTAAGTGTTCCCGTATGTCCGTGAAGGTACTGTGCCTCGCCACGGAAGCCGTAAAAACGGTGTGCATACTGTAAATGTAATGTAGTAAAGCTTCTCATAAAATATTTCCTCCTTCTCTTACCTGTGCTTTTCCTGTGCCATTCTTCATAGCATCCGGTTTAAAGCAGTTTCCTTTTAGTCCGGATTTTCAGCCGGTGATTCAGACTTATACTCCTTGCCGTCCTGCAGGCTGCTGCCGTCGCACAAAAGCCTTCTGTTACGTCTGCATATACAGAGTCTGGTGACAACTGAGCCCGAAATGATACCGATGATAAAAGAACTTACAACCCCGGTAGCTACACATATGGACCTTGTATTTACCTTCATAGCCGATTACCTCCTTTCCTAAATCATACCCGTTCAGTCAAACAAAGTACAATTAATTCTTGCAGAGCGCTCTTTACAGTGATATATTAGTTAATATCTGCAACGCATCTCTGTTATGCATATCAGAATATCAGCTTATCTGATAATTACAATACACAGTACCGAAGCGCACCGGCTTCAGTTACGCATAGAAAAGGAGAAATAAAATATGCACGAACGAAGTGAAGACGATTATCTTCCCCAGGTCATGAGCTTAAATCCTGCAGACCTTATCAACTGGTGTAGGAACAGGAAACAGTTCCTTGGTCTTTCCAACCAGCGGATTGCGGAAGCCTCCGGCGTCCCCATCGGGACAATCGACAGAATAATGGCCGGAAAATACACAGAATTCCGGTACAGCTCCATTCAGCCGATCGTCACTGTGCTTATAGGACTCCATGAGGACACACCCAAGCCTGAAAATGCCGATGCACAGCAGGTTCAGGGATATTATGATACAATTGAAGGCTATAAGCTTGTCGTTGAAAATAAAAACCACCTGCTCGAGGAGCTTAAGTCTACATGTGCCGCGCTCGGCAGGGAAATTGAATATCTCAAGACAGAAAACGAGCGCAAGCATCAGGCTATCGTCCGCCAGCAGGAGCATGTAAAATGGCTTGAAGAAATGATTGATGACCTGCGTAAGCATTAATTTAGATTTTCAGATAATTACAGAGGGGGCTATTGTGCATTAGCGCAACAGCCCCCTCATATAGGTACAGTTCAGAAATTGATAATTATCTCAAGCATTCCCTTATTGTATTCGGCATGGATACTGCCGTTCATTTTTGCTGTAAGCATTCTTGCTATGGACAGGCCCAGACCTGTCGAGCCCTTCGCCGTCTGGACGGTATAGAAGCGTTCAAAAAGACGTGCCGTATCAACGGGAGTCAGATTCTTCGCAGTATTTGCAAATATTATGGTTCCGTCCTCCTTCAGCTTTACAACAAGGTCCCCGTCCGAATATTTCAGTGCATTGTTGATGATATTGCCGAAAACACGCTGAACGGCGCTTTTATCAAGCTGTCTTACAACCCTCGTCTCCGTGATGGAAATCTCCGGTTCGATTCCTGCCTCCGTCAATGCACCGTAGAAGGAAGCGAAGGCTATTTCCAGCTCCTCATTTAGGCAGGTATCGGTAAGTGTAAGATTGTCCGCCTTTGCGGCAGTAACCGAATAGTCAAACAGCTCCTCCGTAAGCGATTTAAGTGCCATACATCTTTCATTGATGATCCCGATATACCTCTCTACCGCCTCGCTCTTTTCCTCGCGTTCAAGAAGCTCCAGATACCCGCTTATTGCGGTAATGGGTGTACGGAGGTCATGTGAAATATTTGCAACAGCCTCCTTCACATCATTATCTCCCTTTTTAAACCTCAGCCCCTCCTCACGGAACATCTTCAGTTCACGGTTCAGAAGTGCTGCGATATCCTTCACATCCCTGCCGCCCTCGCGGACGCTTATCAGGGTATTCGTATCATTATTCACTTTATCCTGAAGTTGAGTATTAATTTTTCTGATGCCCTTTTTAAGCCGCAAATATTTTATCAGCAAAAACATGGCAGCTGATAAAGCCAGGGCAAAAAGAATGCACAGCACCCAATCCATTCCGTCTACCTCACTTTTGTATATTTGAACATTAAATTCCCGGCAAGCAGCAGTATTGCCAGCCAGACTGCCTCTCCGATCAAAACCCTTGGGATGAAATGCCTTCCGACTATATACAATTCAAACTCCCAATAATCACACAACGCATACATCTGCAAAACCGGCGTAGTCGTAAATATTGTTTCTGCCAGTTCACGTTCAAGACTTCCCCTTTCAAGCGCTGTTTCCAAATCTATGAAGATAAGCTCTCCGGTCTCCGTCCTCATAAAATCTGTTGAAACAAATCCTACTTTTTCTGACATCAATACTCCTGTACCCCATAAGAGTCCAACAACAATCAGGGAAAATATAATACAGTTCGTGCTTCCGTTTGAAAAAAGAAAAATAATGACTATCAGTGCCGCTTCAACCACTCCGGCAAACAGGCAGACTACCATAAAAACCAAATAATCACCGAGAGGAAAAAACAATCCGGTAAAACAAAAAAGCAGCGCACAGCCTGCAAAATACACAAGCATCCAGACAAAGGAAATAATACAGCCGATTAAAAAATATGAAAAAAATATCTGTGTTCTTGAATATCCCGCAATAATCCTGTTTTTAACAGTTCCGCGGGAAGTCTCCCTGCCAAGGAAATATGCAATGCTGATTGCTATCGGAAAAACCACTTCCGAGAAATCCGACACACTATCCGTGGTTGCAAAAAAGGAATAATTATTTGCTGCCAGTATATGAGATAAATCCGATACAATCTCCAAAATAACGTAGCAGGGCACGGCAATCCAGAACAGCTTAAGTTTTTTAAGAAGCGTAAGATTTACACTTAAGAGCTCACTCACCCTCATCACCTCCCATCACATTCAGATAAAAGGTTTCAAGTGTCTCCTTACGGTCGTCCACCTTTTCAAGTATACAGCCCTGCTCAGCAAGAGCTGTAGCCAGCTCACCGGCATATCTGTCCGTATAAAGCAGCGCCTCCGTATCTGAACTGATAGTATACTCCACGCCAAGCGCGTCCATGGCTCTTGCAAGAAGCCTTGTATCAGATACCCTTACCCACAGACAGTCCCGGCATTGGTCCTTCAGCTCCTTTGCAGTGATTTCCTTTATAATCCGTCCGTTCTTCAGAAAGCCGTAGCAGGTGGCAACACGCGGCAGCTCCTCAAGTATATGGCTTGAAATAAGTATCGTAATATTCATCCGGGCATTCATCTCAAGCAAAAGCTCACGCATATCGACTATACCCTGCGGGTCCAATCCGTTGGCCGGTTCGTCCAGCATTATAAAATCAGGATTTCCTGCCATCGCCATTGCTATTCCCAGCCTCTGCTTCATACCAAGGGAAAAGTTCTTTACCTTTTCCTTTCCGGTATCTCCAAGCTTCATCATCTGAAGCTGCTCGTCTATGCCCTCCTCGGACGGAAGACCCAAAAGCTTATACTGTATGCGCATGTTTTCACGCGCCGAAAGTCCGGGATAAAGACCGGGGGGCTCCGCCACTGCTCCTATCCGTCTCCGTACCGCTGAAATACCGCTGCTCCTGTCGGATACTCCAAACAGAGAATATCCCCCGCCCGCCGGCTTTATCAGACCGCATACGGTTCTGATAAGTGTACTTTTGCCGGCACCATTTCTTCCGACAAGACCATAAATGGAGCCTCTCGGGACCGTCATGTCCAACTGCTTTAAAACCTTCTTTTTACCGTAGTTTACACAGAGTCCCTCTGCTACAAGGATATTTTCCATGGCATCAATCTCCCTGCTTCATTTTAAAACCGATTCCCCATACTGCCTCAATATAGTCCCTGTTCCCAACGCTGTGCAGCTTGCTGCGCAGATGGCTGATATGTGTCTTCAGGGAGCTGTCCGTGCAGTCCGGCGTATCCTCGGATATTCTATCCAAAATAACTGATTTTGCTATTACCTGCTTGGGATTTGTCATCAGAAGCTTTAATATGGCATATTCGGTTTTGGTGAGATTTATCCCCTGTCCCGCGATACTGACGGTATGCGACATAAGATTGATCTGCAGGTCCTCAAAGGTCAGCACCTTATCCCTGCGCACCGTAGAGTTTCTCAGCTGAACCTCCACCCTTGCCAGAAATTCCTTTACCGCAAAGGGCTTTGTTATATAATCAACCGCGCCGCTCCTTAAAAGCGATACCTTGTCGTCGATTTCTATTTTCGCACTGACGACGATAACGGGAATCCCCTCAAAACGTGGAAGAAGCTCCTCTCCCGACAGTCCGGGGAGCATCAGATCCAGAAGAATCAGATCCGGCGTGATTTTATCGAGCATCAGTATAGCCTCCGTACCGGAATAGGCACGGAAGGTCTCATAGCCCTCTAAGGTCAGGACCTCCTGCTCAAGGTTTCCAATCTGCACATCGTCATCAATTATCAGAATCTTTTTCCCCATACCCCTTCTCCTTTTGAAAATCATATTTGTCGTGATATGCCAATCATATCCCAACGTTCCTCTCCGCCCTAATTATAGCAGAAAAGCACTGATTTTCAACGGAAATCCGACAGGTTTTGAAGAAAACTGCCATATTTATATTCAAACACGAATGAGTTAAGAAACAATATCCGAAAGGGTTGAGATATGGTTGAGAAATAAGGGCACACCGCAGTAACGGCATGCCCTTAGTAGCATTGATTTATCTGCCCTGCTGATAGCAGGGGCTTATCTTATTTTTTCTTTACCTTTACTGTATTTTCCTTTGCTGGAACCGGCTCCTTCTTATTTAATTTTCTCTTTCCTGGATTGCCTTCCAGCTTCTTAACCGCTGTAGGCTTTGGCTTTCTTCCTGCCATCGGAGTCCCCTCCTTCCTAATTTTTTGCATAATAAAAGGACCATGTATCTCTACACGATCCTCACACCAATAATTGTACTATTTAGATTTGTAAACTTTCAGCATATTTGAACTGAATAATATCTCTCGGTGCCGTTTCAACATATGCCTGCTCTTTATGCATAAAGCTTATTAATTCATTCTTACTCATCTTTCCAAGTTTCTCTATTACTACGTCCAAAATATCTTTCTCTTCATCTGATAATTCAGAAAAAGTTTGTTTCCCGCTCAAAGAAAAATGATAAGCATTTGTCTCACCCATATCAACTTCTTCACAAGGAACATCCTTTAAGTCAATTATGGAATTATGCCCCACTGGAACGGCTCCCATTGGAAGTGCTTGATATACCAACCCTGTAATCGCTAAGCCTCTTCTTTTATAAGATAATGCATCTGCATACCACATAAGTTTCATTAATTTTACCTTATAAAGACTTGTCACTTTGATTGATGATGCAAAATAT
>JAZQNG010000154.1:0-17544 GCA_045627205.1 Lachnospiraceae bacterium | reverse complement strand
ACCCAACGTTGTTACCATGCGCTTTTCAGCATAATACCGTTGAAAGACATCCTTAACACGGCTTAAGGGTATGCCCCCTTCCTCCGATATTTCCTCAAAGGACTTAAAGCCGGTCATCTTTTTCAATATTTCATACTCACCCGGCTTCAGCCTCAGGACATCCCCCGTATGTCCGGTAATCATGTCGAAATCCTCACGGGCTCTTGTCAGTCTGCCCGTTACTATAGGATTACTGCCATGCTTCATCAAAAATACCTCCTATTCTATTATGATAGATTTCTGATCCAGTGTTTTTTCTGTTCTTCCCTGAACTGCGGTTCAAATACGGAAACTGCATCTGCCACAATTCCCGTCATAACCGCTTTAGTTTCATCCGTATCTATAAGAAGCTCATCACTGTCATATTTATTCGAAACAATCGAAACAGTCAGATAAGCAATTCCTAACTCCCTGCAATAATATGTATATGGCGATAAATAGTGGCCTACAACATCACATTTCAGACTGTCATATGCCGCAATCTCTGCCTTACTTTCAAACCCCGGACCATTCGTGCAGACATATACGCCCTTTGAAAAAATGTTCCGTCCCGTATATAAAGGATTATTCCTAAGCTTCTTAAAGCACTTTTCACGCCACGGAGTGTTGAAGGGCTCCTGCATATCATATCTCGGTATACATTTGATAATATCCCTCATATAGGTGAAATCATAAATACTTGTCCTGTCAATATAATCAGACATAACAAGGATATCACCGACATTAAGCAACGGATTTATTCCGCCGACCTTTGAAACCATTACCATTCCGTCGGCATTATATTTCTGCAGGATATAAGCAACGGATTTTGGAACCATATCATCACTCAGACCTGTGTCATGGCCTGCCTCGGTAATGCATATGATATCCCTTCCATCAAGAATTCCGACCTTCTGCATACCATAGGGAGTCATTTCCTCCCGTGTTTCAAACTTACCGCCAATATTTTTTTCAAACATCTCAACATACTGGCTTCCCTCAAAAAATATACAAATCATAGTTTTTTCCCCATTGTCCCTTATTTTTCAGCCTGCAGATTAAACAGTGAATAGCACTTATCACTCAGCCAGAAAAATACATATGTATCCAGAATACGTGCAAACTCAAGCAGGAACTTACGTAATTTCTGGTTGTATATCCTGAAATAAAGCGTATCCCTATACCAGGATGATACAAAGAAAAAGCATTCAACCGTTATATTTTTAAAGCCGAGATCCGTCAGGATTTTCTTCAGCTCATCAATATTAAAAATATAAACATCAGGATTTATTTCCGTTCCCTTTACACCGGCAACCTTTAAATCATACGCTGCCGAAAGCTCATCCTTTTTAAGACGACGTTTTTCAGAACGGCATTTCGATTCCTTAGGCTCTCCGATAAGTACCAGATGTCCGCCTGTTTTCATTACACGCTTAAATTCAGAAAGACACTTTTCAAGATCCTCCATATGATGCAGGGCTGCTGATGTTGATACAATGTCAAAGGACTCATCCCCAAAACTGAGCTTTCGACAGTCTTCAGCGCCGGTCTTGATGTCATAACCGTATTTTTCACCGTTTTCATGGCACTTTTTGGCAATCTCACTGCTTATATCAACTGCAGTTACATCGCAGCCAAGACGTGCAAACTTTATAGCACCTCTTCCTGTTCCGCATCCGCAATCCAGGACCTTTTTACCCTCCCATGGAAAGTTTTTTGGCATAAGCTTTTTCAGCTGTCTTTTGAACAACGAAAAATCCTTCATGTCAATCTGATGCTTTTTATCATACGAGCTGCTCATTTTATCATAATACTCTGTGTTAGCATTTGAATTAGTCTGCATTATCTATCTCCTTCCTGAATCCGCATCTGATATCCGGTGTTATTGTCCCATCAATATTATAGGATGATGCGGGGCATCCCTTTTTACATTCACTGTTAAAACGACAGCCCTCACAGCTTAAATTCTCAATAGTGTTTCTAAAGGAAGCAAGCGATGTACTGTTTATGGCATCCGCAAGGGAATGCTCAGCAAGATTGCAGGTCTCTGAATGGTCCCTTATCAGAATACACGGCAACAGATAGCCCTCATGGTCAACCGCAAATGCATTCTTGCCGGCGCTGCACAACGGGAATTTCGGTGTATTGAAATCCCAGCCCTTAAGCTTAACCTTTATTCCCTCTACGGCCATAGCCTTTTCAAGCATCAGGCGGACATTTTCCTCACTGTATTCAAATTCATACTCATTGCTGCCTGCAGTATTGAACAGCCTTAAAAGCGAAACCTTCCCAACCCCAAGCGTTTTAAGCTCTTTAATTACTTCATCAATCCTCATGAAATTATATCTGGTCAGTACAATCGTAACCCCTACCTTTACGCCCTCGGCAATCAGGTATCTGATTCCATCATATGCCTTATAAAAGAACCTTTGGTCACAGCTTTTCATTTTGCTGTATATTTCAGGGTCCATCGTATCCAGCGTTACCGTGACAGACGGAAAATACTTCGCAATGGTCTTTGCCTTGTCCTCATTTATCAGTATGCCGTTTGTGCAAAGGTCTGTATCGAAACCACGTCTTCTGATTTCCTCTGCATACCTAAAAAGATCCGGGCTGACTAAAGGCTCACCACCCGATACAATAACCGTACTGAAATTGTTTTCAGAACATTCATCCAGAAGCTTTACAAGTCTTTCAAAGCCTAAGGCATTATTGCCTCCTTCATTAGGTCGTGAATGACAATACGGACATGCCAGGTTGCATTTATTCGTAAGTTCAAGAAGCAATACCTTCTTTTCAGTATTTGCAGCTGTTGTAAAGCAGCACGGCTGACCGCAAAATTTTTCTTTATCCATAAAATACCTCTTGCTGTAGTTTAATAAATTCCTCTGTTACTTTATCCTCGCTAACCCTTTTAATTTCCCTGTCTTCATATATTGCCTCACCGTCAACATAAAGCGAGGAACATTCAAAAGCCGGGAAATCAAATATCATGTTAGATGCAATTTTCGACTTATCCATACATAAGTACGCCATCGTGTCAAATACAGCTATATCAGCCTTTGCGCCCTGCACAAGCTGCCCTGCCACCGCTTCATCCTTTTCATCACATAACACCTTTGCAGGATTTACAGTCAGATATTTGAGCATTTCCTCCGGCTTCGCTTCATAATCATTCAAGGCTATCAGCTTCAGCTCCTCTAAAAGGCTGGCAGAATTGTTTGTTGCAAAGCCATCCGGCGATACAAGCAGATTGATTCCGTTTTCACGTAGCCTCTTTATATCCGGGAAGCCGCTTCTCAGCTTCATATTCGAAATAGGACAGAGGATAACATTTGTTGTTGTTTCCTTCAGCAGCTGAATGTCATGTCCGCTAAGATGAACACAATGCACACAGAAGGTTCTTCTGCCAAGCAGGCCCTTTGAATGAAGGAACTCAATAGGTGACATATTGTATTTTTCAGCTACATACTGCATTTCCTTCTGAGTCTCGGCCACATGAATGAACAGCTTAAGGTCTTTGTTATTCTCCATTGCCCTGGCAACAGCATCTATTTTTTCCTCATCGGAAAGATAAAGACTTTGCACAAACAGTGACTGACGGACTCTCTGCCGAGCCTCACCAACCTCTATTTTCTGCAGTGCATCCTCATTCTGATAATAATCCTTCAGCTTTGTGATATTTACAAGCGGGAACAGACACAGGGACTTAATTCCCATTTCCTCTGCCTCTTCAATTCCCCTGCTGCAGGCAAAAATCCCACATCCGCTTTTTATTGATTCGATAAATGAAATCAGGCCCGAAATCCTGTGTATCCTTCCCTCATTCCTTTTCCATACTTCATTTTCATAGGAGTCATGGCTAACATCCAGATACTCAAACAGATCCATTCCATCACATCGGCCCCGGAAAATTGTTTCACCAAGATGCATGTGCAGGTTGTGAAAGGCCGGAGTTGCAACCCTGCAGCGTGAACTGTCTGCAGGCGCCGGCTTTTCGCAGATTTCACTGATTATCCCGTTTTGAATAACCATATCCCCGAATAAAACATCATTTTGTTCATTGCAGGTCACAATATATATATCCCTTATAACCTGCCTGCTATTATCAATGGTATTCAACATACTGTCCGTCCCTGAGCTTTTCAAATTCTTCTCCCACCTCTATGGCAGGTATTTTTTTCTCGCGGATAATAACGCTTAAATGGCACAGCCTCGACGCACTCTCAAAAATCACTCCGTCAACCCTGTCCAGTATAGGACTTAAACCTAAAAGCGGCCTCTGAACAGCTAAAATACACTTCCCATATTTCTGCTTATATTCATCTATTATTCCAAACAGCCTGTTTATTATATCCAGCTCATTGACACGTTCGTCGTACTGGTCTGCACTTATCGAGCAGCCATATGACAGATCTGCGAGTCCTGCAAGGATGTCATCTCCCGGGATAAAGATATTACCTGAAATATCACCGCTACTGATCCTTCTAAGGTCACTGCCTTCACATTCCTTCTCATTTCTCTTTTCAATGGAATAATCGGTAGCATAAAGACGTCCGTCACATACCCACCATTCAATATCGCCCACAATGCCTGAAGCATGCAGCTTTCTTGTTCCGTCAGCTATTGCATTTATATGCTTTACCATATCATCATAGATATACATATCCGCCTTCGGTTCTATGAACTCATTTGTTACCAGATCGATATCAAAATAGCTTGTATAATGCTCCTTCGTAAAGGACTGTACCTTATCCTCCTTATCAAGGATAAAGGTGGTAGGCTTAAGGTATCCCGATTTGATTCCCTTCATCGTACCGGGAACCGCCTCAATCCTGACGCTTCCGTCTGCATTGTTGTAATAGCTTATACATGATATTTCATTGTGTGGAATATACTTTACCGAAATCGTAATATACTCCTGTCCTGTAAGACTTAGGATTTCCCTAAACATATCACCAAGCTTACTGCTGTCACCCTGGAAATCCAGAATCATTTTATTAATCATAATGGCATAATAGCCTGTGCCGCATGCCGAAACTATCTCATTAACCAGTTTATCAATATCCGAATTCACACCGTAACGTACCAAAAACCATCCTATTACCGGAATCTGATTGCTTTCGCACTGTGTATAGAAGGGGATTTTCTTTTTCTGAAGATGAACAACATAGTCTGCCAATCCGCTTCTTTCATTTTCAGGCGAGGTGGCTGCCTTTGAAATCGGCAGAAGCCATTCTGTCGCGGGCAGTTCATTTACAGCCGTTATAGGTCTGCACTGGATGATGCTGACATGGCCGTCAGCATATACCCACTCAACATCTACATTACAGCCTATGTCCTTAACAAGACTGCTGCCATATCGAAGCAGCTCCAGCATCCAGGCCTCCTTAAAGCAGTACTGCTCATCAGCAAGACCTTCCTTATAAAAACCTAACTGAACAGAGGTCGGAATTTTTGAGCCTGCCATCAGCTCTTCAGCTGTTCCCTCAACATATTCAGCAACAGCTCCGTTTTCCGGATAAACAGGGTCTACGCTGAAAAATACACCTGCTATTCCCGCATTATTTACAAAATGCTGCACAATGACGCCCATAGACGCAATTCTTGCTTCAACATCATCAGAACCGGTTTCATAGCAAAGGGAGCGCACGGTATAGCCGGATTTCCAGCAGTCCTTTATTCTTCCGATCAGCTCATCATCAGTCACATCACAGTATGACTCATAAATTCCCGCACCGCTCTTCTGGTTGCCGTCCTCCATTGTCGATGAGGATCTGACTGCATAGGGAGGCAGAACACCATTGTCTGCAAGCTCCTTTTTCAGTTCAGCTATAAAATCCTCAGGAATGTACAGGTTTTCAATCATTTCCTGTATATCCTTTAATTTATTTACAATACCAAGCTTATTTAAGAAAATCTGTGTAATATTGTCCTTGATTTCATGGTTTTCCTGAAGACTTAACAAATTAAGAAATGAATCGGTACCAATCGTAACAAATTTCGGAACATTACATATCGAAGCTATCCGATAAAGGTAAAATGCTTTATTTCCAACACTGTCACTTGATAACGGCTTCCTGTTTTCCGAATAAATCATGTAATACCTCCTTATATATCCATTTTGCATATAAACTGTTTCCTTCCGAGGTCAGATGCGACAGCGAATTATCCGCAAAGCATTTTACACGGTGATCCATTAAAAATGCCTTTGATGAATAAAAAAGCTTAACTCCCGAGGGAACTCCCAGTATATTTGTAAAACAGTTTAATCCTACAACACATACTATATCACCTGTATTAAACCTGGTTTTCAGAATATTCATGTAAATGTTTATTTCGCTTCTTAACTGTGGAACGCTTCCATTCAGCGGCGGACATGCATACTGTAAAACCCTGTAGGCCTTTCCTTCTCTGTTGAGAATTTTCTGAAGCTCTGACGCAATAGAATTCTCATCCCTTGAAAATGCCGAAAGCAACGGACAATATCCGATTAGATACAGCAGGCTTCCAGCCCCGTTTATGCCTGTATGTTCAGCATTAATGACTGCCCTCATTCCGTTTTCCAGAGTCATTGTATCCGTTTTAAAATCATCATATAAATACCTCCCGTTTTCATAACGGACAAAGGTATAATTGTCGCAGTTTTTCTGCTTTATGGCCATATTTCCGTCCCTATAGGTAACGTAAAAATCACGCTCCCGGGATACACCGCCAACCCTATATTGCCAACCGGGCACCTGCTTCTTTTTGGGAATATACATCACATGAAAAGCCGCGCCCTCCCTTTGGGCTTTTTTTATTGCAATGGAACTGAGTACATCGAGTATTATCTGTTCAACGCTATAGCACGGAACCGGGAGCCCTCCTATCGGTTCACTGCAGCAGACTACGAGATCTACCGAACCATCATAAATACAGTGCCTGTTTTCCCTGTTCAGCACGAGGATTTCCGTTTCCTCACCGCACATTTCAAATATATGTCCCCAATTGCAGGCATCTGACGTAAGCATGATACGCTGAAAAGGCTTGAGAAGTTCTGATACCTCCTGCGCATCAAGGAATTCCAGCTCCGGCTCCTCACAGGAATTGTTGATGGCATCATAAAAGCCTACAATCCTGTTTCCTGCCTTAACAGGTATTCTGCCAAGGAAATTATCCTTCAGCAGACGGGCAACCTCTTTCTTTTCCTCGACAACGCTGAGTCCTTCCTTTTTTTCATATATCAGTGGATTCAGCTTGGGAATACAGCATTTATTAAATACATCCTTAAAGCCGTGTTCCTCAAAAAAGCCTTCATATACACCGTCTGACTCCACACACACCAGTTCAATGCCCTTGTCAAAGCCTTCAAGGCACTTAAGATAATCGAATTTAGCGGTATCAGCAACATTAAAATTTGTTTTATATTTCAGATTCCCGCAAAGATTATTTATTGTTATTTTTTCGCATTCACTATAAGCCTCGTCTGTCGTAAGGCATCTGACTGCTTTAAGCTCACCGTAACCATTTTCTTCCGCTATAATACATTTTCCCCCGGATGTAAACAGTGCCTGCTCATCATTCGTAGCAGTCCTTACCCTGATGTATGGTGAAAAGGTCTGAAACATCAGCACACACTCACTGTCCTCCATATCCTTCAAAAGAACTGTTTTATCGCGGCCAAGCAGATGTATTACTCCCATTACATCAATGGTTTTCCAATTATTATGACTCAATAAAATCACTCCAAAGCTTTTTTTCACGCTGCAGACATTCCTGTAGCTTCACATTCAGTTCATTGATTTTTTCCCGTCTGTTCTTCTTGCGCATATAGATGACAAACAGTGCCATTCTAATCTTACCCCATTCAACAGCAAGCTCCTCAAATGCCTTCTGATATTCATCAAGATCTACACCGGGAAGCTCCGAATGATTCTTCAGCAGATTCATCAGCCGGGCATTTGCCTGCTGCCTGCCCTCTATTTTCTGAAGATAAATTCCGTTTAGATCCTTATAATGCTCTCCCTCATAGATAAACTCCTCCATATCCCAGAATTTAAGCTTCAGACATTCGTCTATGGATTCATTTATTTTCATTGCATTCTGCTTTAATTCATCAAGAGACTGCATTTTAACCCTGTCCCCGGAAAGCGTAAGCAGACGCAGAAGCTCATGCTTTTCCGAATGGAATATGCATTTATACAGCTTTTCTTCAGGTACAAAGAACTTTACGTAGTTTCCGCCCCTTTCATCAAAGACGGTAAACTGCTTATTTACCTCATCATAATCAACAAGCAGTGAATAATGGTCCCAATGATATCTCTGCCAGCAAATATTACCCTCCAGCCAGTCAAACAGATCCGTCCTCATAAGGACAAAACCCTTATCGCTGCTAAGCTGCTTTTTAACAATTGAATAAAACTCTTCCTCCGTTTCGGGATTGAGACGCTCAACAGTGGAAAATTCCTCATAAAATATAATTGACTGGTCCTCGGAAATACAGTAGAATTCCTCGCTTCCTTCAAACACAAAAGGGAAAATTTTATACTTATAATTGTTAGTAAGCCCACGGATTACGTTATCCTTACTGCCGTAGCGTAACAGCGACAATTTCAGATTGTTATAGCAATCCAGCCAGACCTCATTGTATGGTTCAATATTTTTCATGTCTTTCTCCTTTCACCCTGCACAGATCCTTTATTAAGATATGTATTTACAAGCCTGAGAATTCCACATATTGTTGTATATTCCGTTCATTTCAAGAAGCTCACGGTGTGAACCCGATTCCACTATGCTTCCGTTCTTCATGACGAAAATCTTATCCGCATTTCTCGTGGTAGACAGACGATGCGAGATAAAAATGACGCTCTTCTCCTTCGACAGGTTTTTCATGGTCTCATTCAGCTCAAATTCTGCAATCGGGTCAAGTGCCGAGGAGGGTTCATCCAGAAAGAACATTCCTGCATCACGGTAGAAGGTTCTTGCAACTGCAAGCTTCTGCTCCTCACCGCCGGAAAATTCCGTTCCGCTGTTGTCAAATTCCTTGGTCAGCTCAGTATCGATACCGCCGTCAAGCCCGTCAAGCTTTCTCCCAAGACCTCCAAGCCTGAGTGCCTCCATTATCTTATTATCATCGACCTGCGCCTCTACATCCATTGAAACATTGTTACGGATATTTGTTGCATATATCTGGAAATCCTGGAAAACAACACCGATAAACCTTCTGTATTCAGCGATATCATACTCACGTATGTCATGTCCGTTCAAAAGAATACTTCCCGAGGTCGGATCATACAGCCTCAAAAGAAGCTTTATGAGTGTAGTTTTTCCGGCTCCGTTAAAGCCCACGAGCGCAATCTTCTGTCCCTGATTTATGGTAAGGTTTATGTCATTTAATATCATATGCTCCTTATCATAGCCAAAGCATACATTCCTGCATTCTATGCATGCACCGTCGGACGGAATCTCGTATTTCTTCTCATTCCTGATATTCGATTCCATATCAAGGAAGTCCCTGATTTTCTCAATATAAAGGCTTGTTTCAACTGCAAAAGGCCCTAAATCCGTAATGGTACTGAAGCCTCGTCTCAAGCCTGCTGCTGAGTTGTACAGTACAACCACCTGGCTGAAGGATATAAAGTTGAAAAGCGATCTTAAAATCAGGTAGAGAACATAAACGATATCAAGCATGAAATCCGAAGCGAGGTACTTTGAAGCAAACTCAAGGAAGAATTTCTTCTTTGCCATGCTCTTCTTAACCTCGTACAGCTCGTCCTGTATCTCATCAAACTGCTCGTGGTATCCGCCTGCGACCTTTTTATTCAGCCTGAGCTCCTTTGCATAATCCTTCAGGTAAAATACTCGTCTGATATAGTCCCTCT
The DNA here is from genome assembly GCA_045627205.1 of Lachnospiraceae bacterium. Classification (GTDB taxonomy): domain Bacteria; phylum Bacillota; class Clostridia; order Lachnospirales; family Lachnospiraceae; genus RUG11977. The sequence goes on along the minus strand of JAZQNG010000154.1, from coordinate 7,663 downwards.
TTCTTTCAAGAGGCACCTCCTTAAGCTTAATCCTGTAGGTAAGCCTTGTTGACATATTTGCAAGGATTGTTCTTAAAATAAATGATGCAAATACAAAGATTACAGACAGAGCATCCTGTGTAAGGAAGAAGGTTCCGTAGCAGCAGAGAAGAACAATGCTTCCCACAGCCATCCTTACAAGCTTCTCAGCCCTGGTTATCGCATTCTTGGCTTCAGCCACAACCAGACAGTAGTTGTTGTAGTACTCCGGATTGTCGTAATTTTCTATGTCTACCTCACGCGCCTTTTCATACAGCTTCATCTTCAGGGCCCGTTCAGCTATCGGCAGATACTTAACCTTGATTTTCTGCTCATACATGCTGCTTACGCCTGCAGCCACAAAGTCCAGAAGCAGGAAAATCACGATTACCTTTACAATATCAAGGTAGGAGCCATCGTTCTCAATTACCTCCAGCACCTTAAATACGCATATGGTCTGCTCAAGGAAATTTATAAGGTTATGTCTTACAGCCTCAATAACAATGCTTATGCCAAATACCGGTGTCGGTCCGAACAGGGTTTTAAGCGCATAGATATTATTCTTCCAGATAGTGGATATGCTTTGTTTTTTCTTTTCACTGTTAGCAGTTTTCATCTAAAGCACCTCCAAAGCTGAAATAATTCTTTTCCTGAATCCTGTACATCTCTGAATATGCCCCGTTTTCTGCCATCAGGTCACGGTGGCTGCCTTCCTCGATTATCCTGCCCTTTTCAAGCATAAACACTCTTTGTGCATCCTTTACGCAGGAAAGCCTGTGTGAAATGAATATTCCGGTTTCGTTATTTACGGAATTAATTATACTGTCGAAAAGCTCATTTTCTGAAATCGGATCAAGTGCACTAGAGGGCTCGTCAAACACGAAAACCTTATTTTTCTTCATAAATACACGTGCGCAGGCAAGCTTCTGAAACTCTCCGCCCGACATCAGCATACCCTTCTTATCAAACTCCTTGGTAAGAATTGTATCCAGACCGTTCTCGTATTCCCTGATTTTTCCGTCAATTCCGGCCATGGCAAGAGCCTTCCAGATATCCTCGTCGCTTCCCTCATTACCAAGAAGAATGTTTTCTCTTACCGAGCCTGCAAATATCTTGTAGTCCTGGAATTCACAGGCAAACAGTTCCCTGTATTTCTTAAGGTTGTACTGCCTAATATCAGTTCCGTTTACAAGAACCATTCCCTCCGTAGGGTCATAAAGCCTTAAAAGAAGCTTTATGATTGTTGTTTTTCCGGCACCGTTATGTCCGACGAGGGCAACCTTCTCGCCCTTCCCTATCTTGAAGGAAAGACCGTCAATAATTTTCTGTCCCTCCGTATAACCAAAGGATACGTTCCTGAATTCAATCTCATTTATTTCCCCTGCAGGCTCAATACCATCCTGATCCTCCGGGATTTTCTCCTCATAGGCAAGATATTTTCTCAGCTCAGAAATTACAAGTCCCGTCTCAACGCTTCTGTTGTAGGCATTTATCACACGTACCCATACCCACGACGCCATAACCATGACGCTGGTCAGTACAGCCATTTCCGAAAACGAAATGGTCTTCGGATCCGATACGACAGCCCTGTATGAGCCATATAAAAGAATACCCTCAAATATGATTACATAGGAAAAAATATACTGGATGATACCGCCGAAATACGCCTTTTTAAAGTATTTCTTCCACAGTCCGGATTTCTCCTCCGTTGCATCGTTTAAAAGCTTTTTAATAACGCTGAATATATTGAAAAGCCTCAATTCCTTTGAGTATTTCTCCAGATACATTACACGGTTCACATATTCGATTCGCCTGTCGGCGGGAATTCCGTCCTTATATCTGTTGTGATATATATTGTTCATTCTTGGTGCAAGCAGGAAATTTCCGATAAGCGGAGCAATCAGGAAAAGCACCGTAAGCGGGTCAATCTCAAGCATTGTCTTAAAAGCAATAAGTCCGCCGATGACGCCGCCTATTATCTCGCATACATTATCAACATTAGAACATAATTTATCGCCTATATTGTCCAGGGCTACCGTAAACCTGTTATAAAATTCCTTGTTGTCATAGCAGTCCAGCTCAACATTTTCAGCTTTTTTGAATATCTTGTTGTAAACCTTTTTATAAATTACAATATTCTCCAACGGGAAAATGACATTTTCAGAGTAATAAATCAGCCCCCTCAGCAGAAGGCTTGCACCTCCGACAATGGCTATGTTGACAAGAACCTCGCTGACAGGTCTTTCCTCCTCAATGATATCGAGTATCATCCTTACAAAGAAGGCACTGTAAAATACCCACAGACTATAGTCAATCAGCTGCTTTAACAGAGAAAAGCACACTCTCTTTTTGGAAACCGAAAAGACCTCTTTTATTCCAAAAAAGTTATTGCTCCAGATTTCTTTTGTAGAAGCTTTTTTCTTTTTTGTTCCCATTTCTCCTCCCAAATCCTTCAACAAATAAATATACAGATTGCTAAAATCCTATAAGCAGTTTTCGCACGGCAACCTGCATCCCCAAATGTGACTACAGGGCTTATCCCTGAAATATAGATTGTCCGCAGGCGGTGACATCAACAAAATTTCAGACAACAAAAATAAAAAGGTATAACTTTATAAACCTAAACGGCTCCTCTTCCCTGACATACCTTTTTATTGCCCACATGCCATTCCATCCTTTAAACGGCACCCTCTCATAAAAGTTTATAAACCTGTGACCTGTTCCTCATTAGTCACATAATTCTCGAATCTATATTGTATACTTGCCCGCTTACTCCCTGTAACAGGTCCGAAGCCAGAAACAGCATAAAGTTGATTAGGTCGCTCATTCCATATTCTATACTCATGGCACTCATTCTTTTTGCTATTTCATATTTGTTTGTATTGTCCCTGTTCAGATCCGTTCTTATGTACCCTGGACATACGACGTTCACACTTATTCCAATAGGACCAAGCTCCTTGGCAAGGGACTTCGAAAAGCCGATTATCGCAGCCTTGGAGGAGGAATAATTTGCCTGTCCCTCACTTCCGAGCTGTCCCTTTAAGGATGCAATATTGATTATGCGACCACATTTTCTCTTTATCATATCCTTGCTGCAATACTTACAGCATAGAAACACACTGGACAGATTTGTCGCAAGAACGGAATTCCACTGCTCCTCACTCATCAGATTGACATAGTCATCATTCGTGATTCCGGCATTATTAATCAGGATGTCAATCCTTCCGTAGCGTTCCATTACCTTATGGTACATATTGTTTACGTCCACACTCTTTGTCACATCTGCGTAAACAATCATACACTTATCATTGAAGCTGTTGATTTCTTCAAGCAGCTCCTCTGCCAGCCCTTCCGATTTGAAATAATTTATTGCAACACAGGCCCCGGCCTTGGCAAAATGATATGCGAGCTGTCGTCCCAGACCACGTGAAGCGCCCGTAATAAGCACTACCTTATCCCTTAAGTTTATCTCCATAGATTCATGCCCCTAAAAGGCTGCTGACTTCCGACTTTAAAATGCTGTAGATTTTCAGCTTATGAATGTCCAGCTTATCCATATCGAACTCGATGTCCAAAGCATCCTCTATCTCAACAATAAGCTCAACAAACAGCAGCGAATCAAAGCCGAGTGTAGCAACCAGATCACAATTCTCATCCTTGAGAGCATCCTCTATGAAGCTCCCGTCTACTTCCAGCCTGCATATGCTCTTAATTGCCGCAACTAATTTATCTTCAAATTCCATATTCGTGTTTATCCTCCTTATTCCGAATGCCGATGGCATTATTATATTTATAGTTGTATTAATTTGGTTATACTTACTTGGTCATATTTACTTGGTTATATTTAATTACGCTTGATTTTGCCGGTGTAGGTTTTTTCCAGCTGTTCACAGAATATGAACCTGCTTGGTATTTTATTTGAACTCAATACACCCGAACAGTATTTTGTTAATTCCTCAGCCGTACTTTCGCAGTCTTCCTTTAATACTATCTTTGCAATCGGGATTTCGCCAAGTATTTCATGCGGCTCCTTTGTTACAACAACCTCCTTGACCTTCGGGTTGTTTATCAATGCCTCCTCGATTTCCTCAGGATAGATATTAAGGCCACCGCTTATGATGATGTTTTTAATCCTTCCGACAATGTATAAATAACCTTCTTCATCAAACCTGCCAAGGTCGCCGGTATGAAGCCATCCGTTTTTCAGGGTGTTTTCCGTTGTTTCCTTCTTCTTGTAATAGCCCTTCATAACGTTCGGGCCCTTTACCACAATCTGTCCGATTTCACCCTGTTTTACAGGTTTATCATCGTCATCAAACACATCCACTGTTACGTTCGGAATTGCCTTTCCAACGGAGCCGATTTTTCTTACCGTATCGCAGGGAAGCAGGGCCGTTACACGTGGTGAAGCCTCAGTCTGTCCATAGGTCTGCACAATTCCTGTCTTATCGAAGAAATCTATTATCTTCTTTAGCATATCCACCGGCATTGCACCGCCACCGAAGCACAGAAGGCGAAGCGAATCCAGCACGAATCTGCTCCTGTCGCAGTACTTTACTACCATAAACAGCATCGAAGGAACACAGGTTGTATTTGTACATTTTTCCCTATCTATCAGTGCAAGGAACTTTTTAGGCATAAATGTCCCATCATATATGACAAGCTTTGCTCCCAGATAAATGTGTGAAAGGAACTGTGATGAATTGCAGTAGCCAAAAAACATCGGAAGAACAATCAGACAGGTATCCTGTTCGGTAAGTCCCAGGGATGCGATATTTGACTCAATATTTGCCATCAGGTTCCTGTTCATCAGCATGACTTTCTTGGGGTCGCTGGTAGTTCCCGAGGTATGAAGCATGATGGCAACATCCTCTTCATCATCATCTCCCTGAAGGACATGTCCGCCGTTACCGCAGCTAATCAGTTTAGCTGAGGTGATACTGTATATATCAACCGTATACTTATAATTCTTAAGCATTGCAGTCAGTGCTTCAAGATTTTCGTCATTTGTCATTATCAGGGAAACCTCACAGTATTCAAGAATACTGCGCAGGGTATTTTCCTTTATGCTGTCCTCAATCGGTATGATGACACTGTCGTCAAATGCAACAGAAAAATAACCTATTGCGTAATCGATTGAATTATGGAAAAAGATACCTACATTGCGGTTATGTGCTATTTTACATATTTCACCGCTATGCTTTAGGGCTTCCGAATAGAGCTCCCTGTATGTAATTGTTTTGTCAGCAAAGCTGATAGCTGTTTTATCGTTATCACTCTGCCGGATAAGAAGGTCCTTTATTTTCATTTCTCCTCCTAATGCAACGAATGTAATGAGTTGCTCATGGTGTAGTTAATTAATGTTTCAAATTTAAAGTAAATTTGGAACATTAATTAATGCGTTCTTTGCACCAATCTCATAGTTTGAAAAGAATTTTCAAACTTATCCTCATGCCGCGAGTTATACGAGTGGCTAATGGATACAATTTGAGGAGCTCGCGACTCAAATTGATGTGTGAAAAATTTGCGTATATGATTTTTCACACTAATCCTCATGCCTCTATAGATTAAACAATCGATTTCCGGGTGCAGTCTTTATAGAAGACCGCTGTCTTCCGGTTACAGCTCATTCAAGCTTCTGCGTAATCTCCATGAATCTGTTGTATTCCTCTTCAATGTTTTTAAGAGATTCAAGACGACGTTTATATGAAAGTGCACGCTCCTCGAAGCTCATTTCCCACTTAAAGGTCTGCGTTGTATTGTCCTTTCCCTTATATTCATCAAGATATGCGGTATCCTCCGGTCTGAACATGTCAAGAACTCCCTCGGGGAAGGTATTCGGATACAGGCGCTCCGCATAGCTAAAGGTATAGTAAACATCCTTTATACGGTTGAATTTCTCTGCCAGTTCAAGAAGCTTCTTCCAGTCTATCTCACTGCTCTTCTGTGAAACAAAGAAATGTATATCCATAAATTTATAAAGAGTCAGATCGTTGCCCCTGATAATCTTATAAATCATGTTTGCCTCACGGTAATGATGTATACACAGGTATAAAAGGAACTTTTCAAGTGTAAGTGTCCTTATCTGCCTGTCCCCATTGTGCAGAAGAATCGTATCGGAAAGAATTTCCGGAGCAGATTCGAAAACATCATCATTTCCAAGCCTGAAATTAATATCAAGCTCATGTATGGGAAGATGGTCCTTGTCCACATACTTCAGCATGGGAACTATCTCATAGGTGTTCAGTCTTGCAAAAAGAATCTCCTTTTTAGTGGCCGGAATAATTTCTCCGTCCTTTTCCTTTCCCTGAATATATCCCATTTCCTTCGTAAGACTTACAACCTTGTCAATGCTTTCCTTCTCTATCATTATATCCGTATCGTTTGAAATACGGCTTCCCGGCTCATAAAAAATAGTATTCAGAACAGAGCCCTTCAGAAATGAATGGTTTATGTGTTCCTCCTCGAACTTTCCGGAAATTGCTGCTATTTCATTCTGATGCAGGGTGGTCCTTATAATCTGTTCCCTATAAGCAAGCTCCAAAAAATACATAACATATTTCTGAATCTTGAAACCGCACAAATTTTTATATACAACACCGTTAACACGGTTAATGAATGCCGCACCTAAAAAACTGTCCCAATCCATATCGTATCTCATGACTAGACGGGACATATAATCTTTTTCATTTTCTGTTAAAGAATACCGTGATGCCAACAGCAGCAGCTGTTCATGTGGCTGAAATTTTGAAAGCTTCTCATATGATGCTTTTTCACTCATACAATTCTAATGATATCCGAATATCATTTTCCTCCTTTTTTGGTAATTTTCAACAATAATATTATACATCTGGAATGAATATTTGTCAATATGGACAACACTTTCTGTATATTTCTTTGTTTTTTATTACAAAACTGCCATTTTTATAACAATATTACTAAAATACAGTCTTCTTAACATGCATTCATTTTCCATTTTTACTACATCAAATCATACGAATTTCGACGAAAAATCACGAACATTTGCGAAAATTCCAGATAAAACAAAAAACCCTGAAAACCGCTGAAATCCAGCATTTTCAAGGTTTTAAGATAGAGGCGACAATCGGATTCGGACCGATGAATCAGGGTGTTGCAGACCCACGCCTTACCACTTGGCTATGTCGCCATATTTAAAAAATAACTCCCCGAGTTGGGCTCGAACCAACAACCCCTCGGTTAACAGCCGAGTGCTCTACCATTGAGCTATCGAGGAATACTTTATAAAGAACAAGACTGACATCAGCCTGAACCTTCAGGTCAAGCCCTCGGCCTATTAGTAGCAGTCAGCTCCGTGCATTACTGCACTTCCACACCTGCCCTATCTACCTCGTCGTCTTCAAGGGGCCTTACTAACTTGTGTTATGGGATATCTTATCTTGAGGGGGGCTTCACGCTTAGATGCCTTCAGCGTTTATCCCGTCCAAACATGGCTACTCGGCCGTGCCTTTGGTAAGACAACCGATGCACCAGAGGTTCGTCCATCCCGGTCCTCTCGTACTAAGGACAGCTCCTCTCAAATATCCTACGCCCGCGCCGGATAGGGACCGAACTGTCTCACGACGTTCTGAACCCAGCTCGCGTACCGCTTTAATGGGCGAACAGC
>JAZQNG010000153.1:0-24471 GCA_045627205.1 Lachnospiraceae bacterium | reverse complement strand
CATACGCAAAAATATGTAAACTGGGTGCTTATGGGTTCATTATATAGCAAAAATATGAAATTGTTAAGGTACAAAACGGAATTTATTTCCGCATAGTTGCTAGCAAAACAGGCAACCAGAATTTAGTTTTTCATTTAAGTTCGGATTTTTATATATGGCGCTTTCATCTGCGGTAATTGAATTACCGAGAATTCCCGCTTTATATCTTAAACGCTTTGCTCCATTCATCAATACTATATCCTGAGCTGTCCTTTATGGCATCGTCAATCTGCCAGTAAGCACCGTAGCATCCGTACATTCCGAAGCCATCCATACCTGCATCTGAAAAAGCAGAGCCGCAGGCAATGCAACCCACAGTAAATACCATACTGAATACAAGACCGATAATTGAAAATACAAGGCCGCCCGTGCCCTTCTTCTTTCCCGACTTTTTCTTTGCAATTGCAGAAAGAATGATGCCTACGATGCAAAGTACGCTTGAAAGGCTGGTTGCATAGATACCAAAGGCCATTGCGCCAAATATCGCACCGATGGTTCCAAAAATACCAAGCAGAAGACCGGTTACCGCCAGTCCGCCACCTGCTACCGGCTGCTGAGGCTGCTGTGCATTGGGTGCATATCCGTTCATGGGTGGCTGCATATAGCCGCCATTCATCTGGGGCTGCTGTGCATAACCGTTGTTCATCTGGGGCTGCTGTACGTAGCCATTATTCATGGGCTGCTGCATATAGCCGTTGTTCATCGGTTGCTGTACGTAGCCGTTATTCACAGGCTGCTGCACATAGCCGTTGTTCATCGGCTGCTGCACATAGCCGTTATTCACAGGTCCTGCCGGAGCATTAACTCCATTGTCCATCGGCTGCTGCACATTCCCGGTAGGAGACATGCCGCATACCGGACACACCAATGAACCATCAGGAATCTGTGCTCCACAATTTCCGCAATACATAGTTTTTCCTCCTCCTTAATCACTAGTTAATGATATAAATGAAAATACATACTATAGCCGTAATAATCGCGATAGAACAACAACAAACGCCTATATATGAATTTGTTTGACCAACCCAATTTCTGCCCTTTTTCCCATTTCTCACTTCCAGATATTTTTTCACAGACTTTATACCTGAAATTGATAAGACCAGCCCGGGTATACCCAGTAAAACTAAATATCCCACATTGATATACCAATCTTCAAACGGAGCTATCACCATTACGTAGTAACACCCTATTATTCCCAGGATCATACCAAACATCCCCATCACTTGGGATCTGGTTGCATATTTCTGTTCTTTAGGCGATACTATCTCAGCCCTTTTCTTATCGGCTTCTTTTTTGGAGGCCTTCCCATTGGCGGCATCCGTCTTCTTCTGCAGGGTATCGTCCGCTACAGACTGAACGATATTTGCTGCCTGCACGTCTGATTGCTGATTTTCCCTCTTTTCAGTCACTGTCATCTGTGGTTTGGGCTTCCCCTCATGCAGCGGCATATTCTCCTGCGATAAAAGCGGCTCCTCCGGCTTCAGATAGGCACCGCATTCAGGACAAAACACCTCTTTATCAGGTACAACGGCACCGCATACATTACATTTCATTTCCAACCTCCATGCAAAGGACAGAGTAGCCTGCCAATGATAAACCAATAATAATATACTTCTTAAAAAGCCTTATAATCGAAAATTAACTGCCGCAGTTGTGCGGCAGTTAATCAATAAGCCTCCTTTAAGCACTCAGTTATATTTTAAATATAATAAGAGTATGAGCCAATGGCTGCCACACATCCGATAATTACAATAGCGCTGATTACTGTTAAAATAATGCTGGTAATAAGTCCACCGATTGAAAGACCGCGGCCAACCTTTGCCTTTCCGAATAATGAGCCTTCAATGGCAGCAAACTTTCCTGCCTTTCCAAGTCCGATTGCCGAAAAGATGATTCCAAGGAATGATAAATAAAATGTACATGCGAATGACAGACCTAAAATACCGAACACCAGCGCACCCTTTGCATATGCTGCGGATTCGGGAGTATATGTCTGCTGGGGATTCTGCTGAAATCCCGGCTGTGAATAATTCTGCTGCTGATAGTTCTGCTGCTGGAAATTCTGCTGCTGGAAGCTCTGCTGAGGAACATTCTGCTGCTGAACAAATCCGGGATTCTGTGCAAATACCTGATTCTGAGGAAAGCTCTGATTGTTCATCGGCTGAACAGGCTGCTCCTCGATAGGCTGAAGTTCAACCTTCGCAAGCTCTATAGGCTGAGGTGCTGCAGGCTGGGGAACTGCTCCGCCATCCACCTTAAATGCAGCTCCGCATTCAGGACAAAAAATTGCATTATCGGCAACCTGTGCTCCACAATTATTACAAATCATACTCGTGTCCTCCATACATAAATTTTTATAAAATTATTATACAACACATTATCAGTAGTACACAATCCAAATAAATGCAAAATATCAGCCTTTTTTTGGTCGGTACATCATTTTAAGTATAATTTTTTGCAACAAAATTTGCAATAGTTAAATCATATTTTTCAGTATTGTTTATCCTTACCCTGGAATGCTTTCCCTTATCAAACCATACCAGGGTTTTAGGAGCCCGGCACTTGTTATATATCTCCTCAAGCCGTTCAGGCGCCGAATACTGGTCCTTTTTACTATGTATGAAAAGAATCGGACGTTTCAGCCTGTCTATTCTGAATATCGGACCGTCACCCGTTATATTAATACGCGAAATCAGCCTGATATAGACAAGAGTTTCATAATAAATCGGAAACAGCGAATGTCCGCGCTCCTTTATATGAAGACGGTAGGAATCGCCAAAGGTTGCAAACATGCCGTCTGCCACCATTGTCCTGATATAAGCCGGGCAGTCCTTCTCTGTCAGTGCATACAGACAGGATGCCGAACCGATACACAGTCCGTGAAGGTGGATTTCCTTCATTTTAAACTCGTCATGAAGAAGCCTGGCCCATTTTATGACATCACGACACTCCCGTACTCCGACCCGGCAGAGTCTTCCCTCAGAAAGACCGTGTGCACGGTTGTCAAATACAAGGACATTAAAACCGTTTGCCCTGTAGGGCTCCGCATAATAGTAGGAGTAAAGAAGTGTTTCCGTTCTTCCGACTACTATGATTGCGGCCCTGTCGAAGCCAAAATCGTAATATTCTCCTACAAGCTTCAGACCGTCATTCTCAATCGAAACCGGTCTGGCATACTCCGCAAATTCCTCGTGCCATTTCCAGCCTCTGTCATATATATCTACCTGCTCGGGGTCTGAAGGCATACTGCATTCCCTCGCCCACTTTTTTTTGCCGGTCCGTACAAGAAGAATTGTATACAATATGGACGACAGAATAAATGTCACTACTACACCGCCCGCCAAAAGAAGCAAAGGCACCAGGATAAAAACCTTCAATGTAATATTCTCCCATCTTAAAAACTGAATATCAAAAGCCTAATGCCCTGTCAGGCAAGGCTCAACAGGCAGTACTATACCAGTCCCAGAAGGCAGTGATAAATCTCCTGCCCGCCCTCTAAAACACTGACTTCCTTTCCGGGATAGCTGTTTTCAAGAAGCTGTACAAGCTCGTCGCACTTTTCCTCCGTCAGTCCCATACCGCGGAATATCGTGCAGCATTCCCATTCCATATCAATTGAGGAAAGTGCCTTTTTTACTGCAGAAACAAGCTCATGTGCGCTTGCAACGGGTTCACCTCCGTACAGGACCACAACATCACCCTGTATAAAGCTTATTTTCTCAGAGGAATAATCCTTTGTGGCATTTGCAACAGCCAGTGTCGTCACACACTCCGAACCGCTCTTCATTTCCTGTATACGGAAATCCAGGTCATCACTGTCTGCCACATCCATGGCAATCGCATAATAACCCTCAACCATATTCCCGGCAGGAAGAATTGTCACATTCTCCAGTCCGCTGAGAGAAACCGCCTGTTCAGCGGCTCCGAAGGAATTGGAATTATTGGGCAGGATAACAATTTTATCGGCATCCGCAGACTTTATAGCCTCCAAAAACTCCCGCGAGGATGTATTTAATGAGGCCTGCGACGTCAGGACAACATCACAGCCGAACTGCTCAAAAAGACGTTCAAAGCCGTCTCCGTTTACCGCAGCTATTTTAAACAGTGGCTTATGCTCATGTTTTTTATCCTGCAGCTTCACAACGGTCTCATCACGATGATTATGCTGAAGCTGCATGTTTTCAAGCTTGAAGGTCACAAATTCACCATATTCCTGACTCAGCATAATGATTTTTGCAGGCTTTAGCGTATGGACATGTACCTTTACGCGGCTTCCCTCCTGAACCACAACCAGGGAGCTGCCGTAGTTTTTAAGGTCTGCGATATATTCGTTGAGCTTAAAAAACTGTGAATATCCGTTTCCCTTCATCAGCTGGAGCAGAAATTCCATACAGTATCCGTCCTCAAACAGGCTTGTCTCATTAAAAAGACTGTCGTCAATATATTCCTCCGGACCCTGTTCCTCCGTCCTGCGGCGTGTTTTCCTTCTTTCGGAAGCTATCACCTCGCCGTAAAGATACTTCTGCATTCCCTCTATCAGATAAATATAGCCAAGCGCACCGCTGTCAACGACGCCGGCATCCTTCAGCTCCGTCAGAAGCTGAGGTGTCCTCTCAAGGCTACGCCTCATTTCGGCAATATAAAGACTAAAGAAAACCTCGAGGGTAATATCCCTGTTCACCTGGTTCCGGATATTTTCCACACCCTCCCTGGCAACCGTAAGTATAGTCCCCTCCACAGGGTGTATTACGGATTCATAAGCCTGTCTGTAGCCTCTTATCAGCGCATTTCTGATACGTCCGGGGTTTGTAGCAATATCCTTCATCAGCGCAACTGCCATTCCCCTGAAAAGCTGTGACAGGATAACACCTGAATTTCCTCTTGCACCAAGCAGCATACCATTGCTGAGACTCATGAGGAACACACCCGTATGCTTGCTCCGCTTGGACTTTGACAGCCCGTTTTCAAGGGTAAGCCGCATATTGGTTCCCGTGTCTCCATCGGCAACAGGATATACGTTCAGTGAATTAAGCTCTTCCTCGTGTAATCTGATATTGTTCAGACCGTTACGAAGCATCTTCTCAAAAAGAATACCGTTAATAATCCTTGTTTTCATCTATCAATCCAACCCGGCTTTTCAAGCCTTTTCATTCCTTCCCATATTCAGAAGCCCCTTTGGAAGCAGGTAAGTTACAGCCAGCGAAACAAGCATTCCGATACCTGAAATCATGGTCATATATACCATGGCATTTGTAGGATGCTCCTCTGTTCCCTTAAGCGCAGTCAGAACAGCGCCGGATCCGATACCTGTAGCGATTCCCGCAAAAAGCCCCTGCACCGCAAAGTACATAGCCGAATGTGAAATGCCCGTTCTCTTCTCGTCCTCTGCCGCAAGCTGTGCCGGAATGGAATATGCAACCGAAAAGAGTGCACCGATACCGAAGGATGCCACAACACCCGAAGTAATTGAAAGTGCCATTTTAAGACCGCTGTTATCAATCAGGCCCGCAGCAAACATCAGGAACATACCTGCCGCATAAATTACAAGTACATAGCGCAGTGCAAAGCCAAAGCCCTTTTTCTGCTTGAGCTTATTATAAATAATAAGCGTAAAAGGCACAGGTGCAAACGCAGACATCATAACAATCATCATGCTCATGCCTGTTTTTGAAAAATACTCATTGATACCGCTCAAAAAGAGCTGCATGCTGAACTGCATAATGGAATAAACAAACATCCATTTGATGAAATCCCTGTTTTTAAAGGTATAGCCGAGGGATTTTACCAGACTGACGGATTTAGGTGCGGAGGGATTCCTTTTCGTATCCTTTTCAAGGGTCGAATCCTCCTTTATCATAAAGAGCGGAATAAGCATCGTTGCCACGATAGGAAGCACGATTACGGCTACCGTCCTGATATTCGTACCCTTCAGCATACCCGCAACAACAACATACCCGAGAATGAAATACACGATGTCACATACCGATTTAACATTTGAAATAAAGCTTCTGTCCGACTCCTTATCCGAAATCTCTGTAAAGGTTGCGTAATAGGTAACCATTGTAAGTGTATAAAAGGTATAGAAAACACAGAGAATGATTCCGTAATAAATGGTGTTTACCCAGGTGGCATCCGATGGATTGGGGCAGACAAGGAAAAGCAGATATGCAGCAACCATCGGAATAAGACCGATAACAAGGGCAGGTCTTCTTCTTCCCCATCTTGTCTTAAGATTGTCCGTAACAGAGGCCATCGGGATATCGATCACACCGTCAACAATCTTTGCGATAAGCACAAAGGCAGCCCATGCACCGGCAATTACCAGGTCCCTCTGTTCAAAGGTCTGGTAGGGTATGGCAGCTTCACCGAAGCCGCCGACCAGAATTGCGCTGCAAAGATATGAACCCATCATCAGATTCAGCATATTTACGCCCATTCCCGATATACCGTAAAGCAACAGTTTCCATTTTTTATCAAGCTTTTTCATCAATAAACACTGTTTGAATATTTATATCAAACTTTCTCCTTATACACTCTTTTTATTTTCTCATCATTGCAGGAATACACCCGGTCCGTCTGATGTCCGTGGACCTTATGCATGCATGGTAATATTCTTGAAAAGCTCCTTCTCCTCGGCAAGATCGGCCGATATGGGCTTTCCCATATAATAGGCTGCCATCAGACCGGGACCGATGTTTATTCCGCAGAACGGGAATACATCGTTTATCAGGATCTGTGCGGGATGGAACCTTTCCTCTATCATGTCCCTGTAAACCTCTGCCTGGGGAAGCCGGTTTGTCTGGGCTATATAAATTATCTGCTCCGAGGGATTCTCGATCGTAGCCTCGATATAGTCCAGCTGGGCAGCATATGCCGCCTTCTCGCCCTTTACCTTTCCGATGACCGTTGTAAGACCGTTATAATCAAATTCACCGATAGGCTTTATGCCTGCAAGCGTTCCGAAAAATGCCTTCGGATGGGTAATCCTGCCCTTCTTTGCCACAAACGAAAGGTCATCCAGCCAGCCCATCTGATGAAATCTGTTTTTGTTATTTTCAAGGAAATCCGCTACCTCCTCAATGCTTTTTCCCCGGCTGCGGAGCTTCGACGCATAAACTGCCATAAGCCCGAAGCCCGGCCCGAAACGAAGAGAGTCAACACAGACTATTTTTGCCTCGGGATATCTCGCAAGAACCGCCTTTCTGCCCTGGCAGGCAAAATTGTAGGTTCCGCTGATACCGCTTGAAAGGGAAATAGAAAGAACATCCCTTCCGGCCTTAACCCTTTCCTCAAAGGCCGCCTCAAATTCTCCTGCACTTGCCGGAGCGGTTGCATAGCCGTTGGGGTTCTTTTTCAGGTTGGAATAAAACTCGTCCCTCGACATCTCCTTCCAGCTCAAAAACGCAGGTATTTCCTGCCCTGAAGGAAGCACTATATGACCGTTTATCATTTCAATGTCATATTCCTTCTGAAGTGCCTCGCTTAAATCACTTCCTACATCAATAAGAATCGAAAAATCCTTCATTTCATCAATCCTCCCATAAACTGATAAGCTTTCCGGATTAAAGCTCCGGATTTATGCCGGATTTTATAAATTCCAGCAGCTGTGTACGTGTTTCAGGTGCCCCGGCAAGAAGGGTACAGGTATGATTTGCCTCCCCGCAGACTATCATCTGCTTTTTTGAAGCACAAGCCTCATAGGCTGCCAGCCCCTGTTCAAAGGGTACCGTGGCATCGCTTTTCCCATGAAGAAAAGCAACGGGAATACGGCAGGCTGACAGAGGAACCTTTACATTGCTTTTCAGGTTCACACCAAGAATGAACCTTGCCATTATACAAAGATACGGCAGCATCAGCCTGTAGGGCATATGCCGTTTTCCAAGATCCCTGCACATTTCATCATAAACAGAGGTATACCCTCCGTCCGTCACTATTGCCTTTACGAAGGAACAATCCAGCCTGTCGGAGGCCAGCTCCACAGTAGTTCCTCCCATGGAAACCCCGTAAAGGACTATATTTTTGGCGTTTGTATTTGCTCTTGCCCATTCTACCCAGTCGACTACATCATCAGCCTCCTTCACACCCATCATGGTGTGCTTTCCGCCGCTTCTCGCATGCCCCCGCTGGTCTGTCAGCAGCAGGCTGTAGCCTGCCTCATATAATATCCGCCCCGGAATCCCGTAGTTCAGCAGCGGCTTTACATTGTAGCCATGGAACATTATTACAAGCGTATCCGGGTCTGAAATACAAAGGTCTCCAACCAGTACCGTTCCATCCGAGGCCGTCATTTCCACCTGCTGCCCGTTCAGGCTGCCTACAAAAGCAATTCCATCCAGGACCTCCCCGACCCAGGGCTTATAGTAGGAATTTTCCAGCGTTTCCCGGCTCATAGGTCTCCCCGGCTTCCGCCTGAACACAAAATGAAAACTGATAACCGAGGGAAGTACTATAAAATTTACATAAAGGGCAAATATAATAATCAGTGCCCAAACCCAAAACTCCAAAATCTGACCCCCTGCATGCGTATAATATCTGATTATATGGCCGCCTGTATGTAATCAACTACATCACCCAGGGTTTCAAAATCCGACATTTTAACATTATCAAAACGGATATTGAAGCTTTCCTCTACCGATATTACCATATACAACAGACCGATGGAATTCAGTCCAAGGTCGGAATAAAGCCCCATATCTTCACTATAATTCACAGATAATACTTCCTCATCACCTTTTTCTGCCGCAAGTATTTCCGCAAGTTTATCAATTATCTGCTGTCTGTTCATATCCTGTCCTCACTGTCCCTGACATTTCAGAATAAAAACGTATGTCAGTCAAGCTTAACCGCCTCACTGTATCTCTTAATCTTCATGCTCGGTGTTCTTGCAAAATCCTCGCTGCGGATAATGATTCTGCTCACCCTCTCAAATTCAGGCAGCTCCATATTTACCTTCTGGAGCTCCGACATAATGTAATTCCTTGTTTCCTCTTCATCCGGATCTTTGATTTCAGTAACTCTCGGAACGATCTCCAATGCCAGAATCCTCTGACCGCCGGGCAGTTCAGCCTCAAACACCTGGGAATCCTGTACAAACTTCAGCTCATTGAATTTATTCTCAAGCTCGGCAGGTGAAACATTTTCGCCCGTCGGTAAAACAAGTATTTCCTTCTTTCTGCCGGTGATGTAGAGATATCCGTCCTCATCAAAGCGGCCAAGGTCACCGGTCTTAAACCAGCCATCCTCAAAGGCAGCTGCGTTTTCCTCCTCCTCACCCCAGTAGCAGTCCATCATATTGGCACCCTTTATCCAGATTTCCCCATCAACAAGCTTTATCTCCTCCTCGGGATAAAGACCACCGACGGAATCAGGCTTAGCAGCCGATTCAGGATTTCCCGATACGAGATTTGCCGATTCGGTCAGACCATAGCCGGGGTAAAGGGCAATATTCATCTTCTTATATTCCTCTACAAGGTAGGGAGCTACAAAGGCCGCTCCGCAAATGATATATTTCATGCTCTCGCCAAGCATATTTCTTCCAAACTTCTTGGAAAGCGTAAGTGACATCTCTGCAAGTGCCGGAACCATGACCATGATTGTAGGCTTGAATTCCGCACAATTTCTGAACATATCCTTATTGTTCATGCAGATGAAGAGCGTACTTCCCGTATAAAGGGATGTCATCAGGTTCCTGATAAGTCCGAAAACATGTGAAAGAGGAAGCACCAGGAGATATCTGTTCCCAAATACCTGCTCATAGCCATAGCAGCCGTTTACCGTTCCGCGCATGACAGCCCTGTTCGAAAGCAGCGCGCCCTTGCTCTTTCCTGTTGTTCCACCTGTGAACATAATGACGCAGGGATCCGTACCCTTTGTATCCGTAATGGGTGTCTCCTCCGAATAAACGCTCTCTGCCTCAAGGAATACCATCTGGGCAAGTCTTTCCTTTGCCAGTGCCACCTTATCCTTCAGACCCTCCTGAAATACCAGTGCCTTAAGCGCATACTTTATGCAGCAGCCGAAAACCGACTTGTCGTCCAGCTGTGCAGGAAGCACAAGTGCAACGCAGCCCGCTGTAGTTATTGCTATATAGGCCTTCACAAAATCGTAGGAATTGGCTGCAAGCAGACCGACATGGTCACCCGGCTTTAAGCCTGCCGCATGTAAAAGCGATCTGAAGCCGGCTGCATCCCTGCCAAGCTGTGCATAGGTATATGACATACCGTTATACTCAACCGCATTATGGTCAGCATAGTTCTCCAGACAATTTTTCCACATTTCTGAAACCGTCTCATAGCATACAATCCTGCTGAAGGTTTCCTCATCCGTAAATCGTTTAAAATACTCGTGTGTATTAGTATACATCCCGATTCCTCCCATCGCCTATTGCCTTTAATATATTTTCCTTTTCACGAATCTCCTCCGTCATCCTGTTTATCTGCACAAGATTGGGGCGTTTACCGTCCCGGCAGTCCAGCTCGATTTTTTCACCGATGACAAAGGTGAGACGTTCGTAAAAATGATTACGTTTTT
Source organism: Lachnospiraceae bacterium (assembly GCA_045627205.1). GTDB lineage: Bacteria > Bacillota > Clostridia > Lachnospirales > Lachnospiraceae > RUG11977. The sequence continues at coordinate 13,902 of JAZQNG010000153.1, read as the reverse complement.
TTATATAGACCGGCACGATCGGTCTTTGTGACTGGCTCGACATAAGCACCATTCCCGACTTAAAGGAGTCCAGCTTTTCCTCATGATTTATGTGACCCTCTGCAAATATCGTTACGATCCTGCCCTCCTTCAGCTTATCCACAATCGTCCTGAAGGAATCCAGATTGTAGTTTTCCCTGTCAACAGCTATAGTCTGTCCGACCTTAAATACAATGGAGGCCGGCTTTTTCTCCATAAACTCCTTCGCAATCACAAAATGCTGGCGACGGTACCAAAGACCTACCATCAGGAAAAGCGGGTCTACCGCCTTTATATGGTTGGAAACCACAAGGGCTCCTCCACGTATTTTCCCCTTTGCCGCTTCATTTTCATAAATATATTTAGGTCTGAAAATAAGAAGTCCCGGCCAGATTACGAAAAATCTGCAGAAATCATATAAAAAATATTTAATTGAAAAAAGACTTGCCTTCTTTTCCTTCAACCTATTTAACCCTCTCTCCAAGCTCCTTTACACGCGTCCTAAGGAGCTCCGATATCATCATCACATTCTCCCGGTCAGTCTTTTCCGGGTCAACGAGCGAATGGACATTTATCGGCTTTCCGATAACAATTTTTGCCCTTTTAGCCGTAAAATAACAGCCGTTTGTATATACGGGAATCACCGGAACCTCTGCCTTTAATGCAATCAGTGCCGCGCTGGGCTTGAAGGGAAGCGGCTTTTCCTCGTCCTTTAAGGGGATTCTGCTTTCAGGGAAAATCTCCACAACCCCGCCTTCCTTTAAAATCCTTCCGGATTCACCTAAAAAGCCGCTGCTCATCTCGTGCCTGTCCACATAAATTCCGCCCATTATCTTCAGGAATTTCCCCAGAAGCGGTTTTTTGAACAGAACCTCCGCCATCTGACAGCGCAGTGTCCTATACAGAAATACAAACATCAGCGCAGCATAATCCCACACTGAGGTATGGTTGCAGACTATGATTGCAGGCCCCTTTATAAACCTTGACTGCACCTTTTTATCCTCATAGGTGATGGACATATTAAATATCACACGCTGTGGAAGCCAGCCGGTGATTTTTACAAACCAGTTCATGAAAGTAATCATTTCGGAATTTCCTCAATCCTTAGAAAAACTCACATCTTTTTCTTCTCGCTGTCCAGCCATTCACATATTTTCTGAATGCTTCTTAAACCTGTACCCATTTCATCGGGCACGCTTACATCAAATTCCTCCTCCACCTCGCATATCATGGAGAAATAGTCGATACTTGTTCCGCCAAGATCTATAAAAAAGTCGCTTTCATAATCAATATCAGTCTCGGACTTATCCAGGGCAGCGGCAATAATACTGCGCAGCTTTACGGCCTCTGCATTTCCGCAGCTCGCAAATCCTTCCTTTAACGGTTCCCTGAAATCTATCCGGCTGAAGTCGCCGTTTTCATACGCAAGCCTGACCTTCCGCCGGTTAAGCTTAAACTCCTCGGAGCTCATCAGCTCGTCCGTAGTAAACAGTATATCCTTCAGCTCCGCACCGATGCCTGCACGGTCCGCACATTCCCAAACTGCACGCTTCAGCTCCTCAAAGGCTTTTTCGGTAATGAATTTATCTGCCGACACAACAAGCACAGGAACCTTAACACCGTTTTTGCAGGGGCCGATGAGACAGGCATTGCGGATTCCCTGCATTTCAAAGACCGGTTCAATAATTGCCGGATTCAGGTTTTCTCCGGTAGAGGAAATCACGACATCGTCGCGACGCCCCAAAAGCCTGTACTGGCCGTCCTCACAGCAGGCCATATCCTTTGTATCAAACCATTCATCACGGCTGACACTTCTCCACTGACCCTGCTCGAACACGTTACTTGCTATTGTTTTTCCGCGGACAAAAAGATTCCCGTCATCACCGATTCTGTATTCAACGGAGGCAAGCGGCTCACCGACAAAGCCCTCCAACAGCTTCCGTCCGCCCTTATCAAGATTTACGGAGGTTATTCCCAGCTCTGACATACCATATCCGTTTGCCAGATGATAGCCGATAGCATTAAAAAACTCAAGAATTTCAGGCTTTATCTCACTTCCGCCGGATATCATGAAGCTGATGCTCTCGCCGAACATATTGGCGCGGACCTCTTTAAAGAGCTTCCTCGAAAGAAAATTTGAAAGCCCCGGCATTCCTGAGGTTTTTCTGATAAGCTTCATTCCCTTGCCGAATTTTTCAACGGTCTTCTCACCCCGTTTCCTGATTGTCTTCATCGCCTGGGCATATACCTTTTCCCAGAACAGCGGCACGGCAAATATATGGGTTACCTTGTGCTTTTGTATGGTATTTGTAATGGTTTCCGGCTCAAGATTCTTAAGCTCCACAAAGGTCCTTGAAAAGAATGCAAACCATATATACACTGCCACAAGGCCGAAAATATGATAAAACGGCAGGAAGGTAAGCTGCTTCAGTTCACCCTCATAGTGCTTTTTCATCAGCTCACATTTTTTTATGATATTATAGCTGTCAAACACCTGATAATAGAATTCCTCTGCCGTGTATCCGCATACCTTGACATTTGCGGTTGTACCCGAGGACATTACATATATTGTGGAACCGAAGCCTTCTCCCTCTGCTCCCGTCGAAGACTTTACATCGGACATGCTTATATCATTTCCTGAAGGGCTATCTGAAGGAACACACTGTGAAGCTGTTATGGTAGGAACGGAAAACATCCTGCCATCGGTCACAACCGCCTTCACACCGCAATCCGCAAGTGTCTTCTCCAGCGTAGCCTCATCCAGACGGAGATTCATCAGAAGAACACTGTAGCCGCTGTGAAGGATACTCCAGAACATCTCTATCCAGTCAAGGCTGTTGTTCATATAGAGTCCGACAATCGAATCGCGAGGTATTCCCGCAAGCTTTTCCTGCAATACGCGATATCTTGCCTCAATATGCGTCTTTACCTCACCGTATGTTGTTTTCCTTATCTCATAGCCCACACTGGTCTCATACATTGTATTCTCCTTTTCGGAGAACATCATCGTGTACAGGGCACCCATTGTGTGCTCCATCGAAGCAAATTTATTAAGCTTTGCCTCAACAAATTCATTTATGGAATTATACCCGCCAAGAGTCGTATTTTTCACATTTAATATCGTCGCAATAAAGGTGCGGCATCCCCCTGTCAACTGTTCATGCGGTTTATCCGCATACAGAATTATTTTACCTTTAATATCACCTTCTGTCAAGAATAACGGACCTGTCCGCCGGGCGTTTTGTAATCTGCCATTTCTCAACTGCCTCGATATTATTATCCGGAAATTGTTCAATCCTATTTCATGGGTTTGAGACGTTGGTTCTTAATGGACGAATTATATATTGAATTTAAAATAATAAAAAGCTATTATAGATACATCAGACAAAATAATTAGCCGCATCTTTAAACGCGGCATGGAGGGTAAATTGAAAAAGAAACTGATTATTGCAGCCATTACAGTGGCTTCCATTGCACTGACCGTAGTGCTGCTGGTTTTATTGTCCAAACTTGATTCGGGACGACAGGACGATATTGTTAAAAAGAACCTTTACGCATCAGAGGAAAACCTTCCCCAGGGGAAAGACCTCCCGGCCACCCAAACACCGTCTTCCGTTCCGACAGAACAGCCTTTATATGTGGCTTCTCCACAAAATCTGAATGCATACTATTATCAGGCAGACGGATCACTCTCTATATGCTGGGATCGTGTTGACAATGCCATTTCATACGAAATAACCGAAAACAGCAATATTTATGAAACAACAGGGTGCAGTCTGACAATCGCCGACGTCCGTGAGGGAATGACACATACCATCTCGGTACGGGCAGTGGCCAAGGATAAAAACCAGAAAAATGTCTATTCGGAATACTCCTTATTATCCTATAAAATTCCGCTCATGGTCCAGCCGGTTTCCAGCATCAGTCCTTATATTCACGGCTCCTATTTCCAGATCTTCTGGAATAACGCCGATGGTGCCTCCTACTACGAGGTCAGTCTGGATGGTGGAAATACATCAAAAGCCTTCTACCAAAACTGCACACAGATAACAGGCTGCACACCCGGTCAGACGCTGGATATATCCGTTCGAAGCATACGTGAAAAGGGAACACATACCTATTATTCAGACTGGAGCAGACGAACACTTACATATACCGCTCCTGACAGCAATACAGATTTCTATGAATATGCTCTTGATATGGATTTACAAAGTCTCAAGAAATGGGCGCAGAATAAGGGCTACGAAATAACGGTAAGCACACAGGACGGAATAACAATAGCCGATGTTAAGGACAAGGACGATATTAATTCCAGTCGCGTAAAGGCATTTGAACGGGGAGCCACGGCATTTTTAGACGGATTTACCGGCGGTGCTTCTGATTCAATAGACGAAACACTGGAGGATGACTGGAGCGATCCTTTTTCAGCAGCCTATGCCCTTATTGAAGCCGACGGTATAAAAAACTATATTAATGAAAAAAACGAAGAAGCGCAAAATGCAGGTCTGATTGCCGGATTATTATCATTCGCCGATAATCTGTTTGTCGACAAAAATATACACTACTGCTATTACTACAGCGATACCCTTGATTCGGCAGACCTTTGCGAAATGACAATGCTGAACTCCGAGCATACGGAGTATTTTAAAAACAGATATGCTAAATGTACACCGACTGAAGATGGATTGTATTATATCATAACACCCTGTGGCAATTCTATCGCAATTTCCAACGGAACAACCACAATAAACGGAATTAAATTCAACCACTCCTATATAGTACCCCTCAAATAGTAAGCAGTACAAAAAGTCGCACATGATCACGCCATCCGGCCTCTGATAATGTGCGACATATTTTATCCTATATCTTTATATCTTTTAATTAAATATCCCTATTACCTCCTGTTTTCATGTATTTTCCGAAACCGTACCCGGTTTTTCCTGCTCCTTTTTTCCCCGTATCATACGGATGACTATACTTGCAGCTCCGATCGCAAGCATTCCGATACTTACCCACTGGGAGGTGGAAAGCACGCCCAAATGACCCCTCACGGAATCATATCTGTAGTTTTCAAGTGCAAACCGGATGATGGCATACAAAATCAGATAAGCCTCTATGGTATATTTACTCTTTAGCTTTGCCTGCATAAAGAAGAGGATTCCTGCAAGTACAAACAGACAGCACGATTCAACAAGCTGAACAGGAAAAAGAGGTATCCCCGGAGGTGCTGAACTGCCCTCAGGAAAGATAACAGCAAGCGGTCCGTCATAGGGTACGCCGTAGCAGCATCCTCCGCAGAAGCAGCCGATACGGCCGAAGGCATGTGCCCAGGGAATGATGAACATTATCTGCTTCATGTATTCAATGGTTTTTATTTTGTTGACCCTGCCAAACCAGATTGCAGCCGGAACACCGAGAATTACCCCGCCGTAAAATACAAAACCACCCTGCATAAGCATTCCGAAATATTCCTTTTCAAAAAACCTTGACCAGTCTATTAAATCTCTCGATACCCACAGATACATCAGCTTCGCACCGAGAAATCCCATCCCCCCGCCAAAGGCTTCAACAATGACAAAATCGTCAAAGTCCATTTTTTTCTTTTTCAGTACAAGATACGCTAAAAGATTGGCAGTTCCGATACCGAGCACTATCATCAGGCCATACATCGGTATCTTAAGGCTGCCTATATTTAAAAACATTTTCATGTCATAAATCCTCAATATAAAACTCAAAAAGCGCCTAAAAGAAAAGCTCTCATGTTTCCATGAGAGCCATCTGTTTCATTTTAACCGATTACTGAAGGCTGTTTGCATAATCAACTAATTCTTCAAGACCGGATGCACTGTAAGCTGCTGCACAAACAACACAAGCGATTGAAAGGATTACGCTAAGTACAAGACCAATGATTGAAAGAACAAGTCCTGCTGTACACATTCCTGCCTTCTCAGGCTGTGCCTTCTTACCCTTGATTGAAAGAATAAGACCTGCGATACCACAAGCGATACCTACGAATGCACCATATCCACAGAATGAAAGAACAAGTGATGCAATACCACAAATTAAACCAGCTACTGCCATTTCTAAATCCTCCTTTTTTTTTCAGCTCTCCTCCCAAACAGACCTAAATCCAAAATATGGGTTGCTGTTAACATATTATTTACAAATCAATTTTACTCATATTTTTCATATTGTCAAGATAAAATTTACAAAAAATACCCTTTTACCAGTCGTCCTCCTCATCATCGTCCTCTTCATCGTCCTCTTCCTCAGGTTCCTCAGCTGCCTCATCTTCAAAATACTCGGAATGAACAAGCATATATGTTCCGGTCTTGAAAATGTCGACCTCAAAGGTATTTTCATCTATTACTGTCTTGTTTGTTCTCCCGAGAATTGTTGTTTTAGTCGGCAGATAATAAAGGTAGGTCGTATCCATATCAAACTGCTCAGGAATGGTAATCCGTACAGTCACCGGAAGCTCGTCTTCGTTATCATCATCCGCAAAATTGTAGGAAAAGGCCATATATTTTCCCTCCGGAAGAAGAAGCTTACGATAGGCTTTTTTCACGTTATTCCGCTTCACAACCTTCACCTTCAGGCAGTCCTTTTCCAAAAAACGGGGAATTGCGGTTTTTACAGAGGTAACCAGCGAACCGCTTTTTACGGTCTGCTCCGAGGCATAATCAAAATCCGGTTCATCAATTTCAGTTCCCGGCACAACGACCTCCGCCTCTATTTTATCCGCATAAACAAGCTTAATTGTATTATCCCCGATATATCTGATTTTTGCCCTCTTTATAGTGAAATCCGCTGTTTCCTTTTCCACACCGTTGACATATCTTACAACGGCCTTAAAATCCTCCGGCTTTACATCCCGTCCCACAAGGACCGGCTCTCCGATATATTCTGCCCTTAATGACAGCGGGGTATTTACTGTTACTTCAACTTCAACATCCTTTAAAATGCCGCCATATCCGACCGTAAACTTCTGTTTTCCGGTTTCGGCAAAGCTTTCAGGCAGGATCGTATAGGTATTTATTGTTTCTGCAGAGCCGTCCGGATACATCGCAACCACCATGAGGTCACTACGGCTGACCGGTGTATCTGCCGTCAGGCTTGATTTATTGTAGCTGACTGCAAGAGATATCGGCTTCTGTGGCTCCAGACAATGAATGAAGCACTGTGTACTGCAGTCCCCATAGGTGATGGTCAGACTGTTAAGTCCAACCGACGTAAGCGAATCCGGTGAAACCTTATAGCCCTCGGTCGGCTTCTCTATCGAGCCGTCCGAATAGTATGCCGTAACAATAAAATCCGATAATGCAGGAAAGTTCCCTGCACTGCATTTATCAAGCTTACAGATTGCGCTGATTGAGGAAAGCTGCTTCCCGACAACTACGAAGGATGCTGTTTTCTTCTCGGCAATGACAATATAGTTGTTTGCGCCCTTTTGTTCAACTCTTGTCGAGGAAACCTCATAATCCTCAAGGACCTTTGATGTCCCGTTTGAATAATGAGCCGTAACAATCAGCTTTGTCCTGTCATATTCCCGTCCGACCAGCACCGTAGTGCCGTCATATCTGGCAGTAATTGTCACAAGCTCCGGAACCGGTGTCGGTGTTGCTGTCGGTGCTGCGGAATTCCCGTTGCCATCGGCATATGCTCTTTTCCCGGAGCCCATAAAAACCATTCCCAGACAAAGCACGATAACGGCAGAAACAGATATCACATATTTTATTTTAAAACTGCTTTTTTTATCACTCACCCGATGCACCTCCCCATAAAACAAATATATAGTAATACCAGCCTGATAAACTACATCCGACTGGTATTATTTCGTCATTTTATCTGTTTTTCTTTAGCATTTTTTCTGATATGTCAGCTCCTTAAAGCTTACATACGTATCGGATGCCTGACCGTTTGCCGAAGCATAAATACCGATACAGCAGCCAACAAAGCCACCTGCAACCTCAGTTGAAAGATTTGCCACAGAGGCCTCGCCAAGCACCTTACCACCTGCTGCAGCCTTTGTATTAAGGCCTTCAACGATAATGGAGAGCTTTATCAGATTTCCGTCAGCTGCTTCTGCTACAGGAACGGAACCGATTGTCTCGTCCTTTCCGTTCTGGCAGAGAACCATGCTGCACATACCGTCCTTTACCTCTGCGCGCAGATTGTACAGGTTGTTCTGAAGAAGTACAAGACCTGCTGTCTCGCCTGCCTTAAGCGCTGAATAATCAAATGCCGTTTCAGAAGTAAAATAATGATGCTGCTGACGGATACAGATATACGAAGGACTTCCTATTGCACGGATATCCTCCTTACCTGCCTTCAGCTTAAGTCCTGAAGCGTCAAGGCTGTACATATCGGCGGGATAATTTCTGAGGAACAGGAATTCATCTCCCAGCTCCTTCATATCAGCAAAGCTATAGCACTTATCGGTTCCGGGAATTGAAGTCTTTCCCTTTGTCCTGCAGGTATACGAGCTCGTATCCTCAAGCGGATTCCATGCGGGCAGATTGATTTCAACCTCATCCTCAAGCTTGCCGATTCCGGGATTTACAACAGGCCACTCATCCTCCCATGTAACCCTTGCAAGGAAGGTCTCACGTCCCATGGTAGTAAAACGGTTCAACGGTCTTACCGCAAGCATCGTCATATACCACTCATCATTGGGTGTTTTAATAATATCTCCGTGGCCGACATACTTGATAGGATAATCCTTTCCAAGATGTCTGTGTGTAAGTATGGGATTCTTGGGATTTCCCTCATAAGGCCCCCATACATCACGGCTTCTTGCAACCATGACGGAATGCTCCGGACCTGTACCACCCTCAGCATGCATGATATAATAATATCCGTTTTCCTTATAAAGATGGGGTCCCTCAGGCCAGATGCAGTTTCTGAGTGCTCCGTTCCATACATTCTTCTTCTCGCCGATCAGCCTGAAGTTCTCTATATCAACCTCACTTATGTAAATATACCAGTCGCCGTTGTGCTTTTCACCCTCAGGATTGGGATGGGTACCGATATAGTAGCACTTTCCGTCATCATCAAAGAAAAGAGAGGGATCGATACCGTCGGCATCCTCAAGATGATGAGGCTCTGACCACGGTCCCTCCGGATTTTCGGCAGTAACTATAAAATTGTCCCAGCCACGGACAACATTCGTACAGATAACATAAAAAAGTCCGTTATGATAACGGATTGTAGGTGCATAAAGACCCTGTGAATGCTCTGCACCCTCAAGAGGAAGCTGTGAATGTCTGTCCATGACATTGCCAATCTGCTCCCAATGTGTAAGGTCCTTACTGTGCATCAGTGAAAGACCGGGAAAATAAGCAAATGTTGAATTACATAAATAATAGTCGCCGCCAACCGCACAAATAGACGGATCGGGATAAAAACCCGGCATAATCGGATTCGTTGCAATAACCTTGTCAGCCATGATATACCTCTGCTTTCTGAAAAATAAACTCTTGTTTTGTGAATCGATTTACAATCATTAGTATTCTAACACGAACCCTCTAAATAAGCAAGCGTAAGAATAGCGTCCGTGCTTCCCGAAAAAACAGGTCCCGAAGCCTGAACCCGGGACCTGTTTTCATTCTCTTTACAATAAAGGGCTCTGCTTATTTCACATCCCTATCCTTGGTGATATTTCCCTTCTTGTTGCACCAGTACTCTTTCTTTCCGACGAGTACCCATTCATTCTTCACGAAAGCACCGTCAGGTCCGCAGAAATGGCGTACACCGTCAGCGTCCGTTACAAGCGCGTTCTTCTTTATTACACCATATTTATTTGTGTAATACTTCTTTCCGTCAACCACTACCACGCTGTTGCGTAATATTGCCCCGTTCTCATCGGCATAGTACTGTCTGCCTGTAGCAGGATTTGTTACTATCTCGTTGGCAGCAACGGAACCATCCTCCTTTGTAAAGATCCTGGTACCGTCTGTCAGGGTGATGAGCCTGTTCTTTGCTATTGTGCCGTTCTTGGTCGCATAGTATTTTGTAACCTTTCCCGTAACGGGATCCACAACATTCACAAGGGACCTGCGTACGGTCTTTCCGTCTGCTCCTACAAACTTTACGCCCTTCTTTGTTGAGATAAAGGTATCGGTTACCTTTTCGCCGTTTTTATCGTAATATCCGCCATCCCTGTGTGTAATCTTCTCCGGCTCGTTTATCGAATTCTCTGCGGCTGCGGTATAGGCCTTAACTCCCTTGAAGGTATCATCTGTAAGGTTCTTTACGCCCTCAACAATCTCGTTTATTTCTTCCTCGGGAAGAGTTTCAGCTGCAGGTGCAGCATTCTCTGAACCCTCATCTTTTCCTGACTCGGTGTTGCCTGCTTCCGGGTCCTCGGTATTTACCGTGCCCTGGCTTCCGCTTTCAGGAACATCTGTGCTGCTGCCTGTACCCTGGCTTTCGCTTCCGGGTACATCTGTGCTGCTGCCCGTACCCTGGCTTCCGCTTCCGGGTACGTCTGTGCTGCTGCCCGTGCCCTGGCTTCCGCTTCCGGGTACGTCTGTGCTGCTGCCCGTGCCCTGGCTTCCGCTTTCAGGAACATCTGTGCTGCTGCCTGTACCCTGGCTTCCGCTTCCGTGTACGTCTGTATTTCCCTGAGGATAGCCGCTTCCGTGGTTGTCTCCTGTGCTGCTGCCCGTGCCCTGGCTTCCGTTGTTCTTTGCAGGATTGGGCTCAATAATAACATAAGCTGCGTTATTCAGTTCTTTTTCGGTAACAACATCTGCTGAAATTGTAGTTGCATTAGCAGCATCAGCACCGGCCTTTACAATGCTGTTTTTGATGACGATGTTTTCGGAGCCCAGATCTCCGCCAATACCAATACGGCCTACTGCGGTAACTTTACCGCCGTTTATGGAAATATCGGAACCTTCGCCATCGCCTCCTGAACCGATTCCTGCTGCGCCATGCCCCGCACTGCCTTTAGCATATACCGTTCCGCCATTTATTGTTATGTCTTTTCCGTCGCCCTCTGTAGCGCCGCCTATTCCCGCACTGGAAATAGAACCGTAAGCAAGAACATTCCCGCCATTTATCGTGATATTAATTCCATCAGCGCCGTGACCGCCGCCGATTCCTGCTGCATCCTCAACATTTTCACCTGAAGGGTAGCCGGCAACAATAACACCACCGTTTATAGTAATATTATTTCCGTTGCAACCTTTTTCTCCACCAATTCCGGCTGCACCATTCATACCGATATTAACAGCATTCAGTGTTCCTGTTCCCGCACTCTGTCCATATATAGTCAGACTGTTTTCTTCTCCGGAAACAGTAATACCACTGTTGGCATTCAGCTCACAGCCATCGCTGAGAATCAGATTCACATTGCCGGATACTGTTATACGTTCATCAATATCAATCTTGCCGGTTACAACATACCAGCCCTCAGTCCATAATATTGTTTTGCCATCAACCAAGGTGCAGGTCGACTGGTTTCCATCGGCAAACTTAACAGTTCCGTCGTCATTGGAAACTACATTCTTCCCATCCGTTACAGGATAGCGGTATGCTACCGAAGAAACCAATGTAACAGGCTCAAATATTGCCTTCACGGACACGTTCTTAGCCGGCATGGTGAATGTATTTCCTTCTACAGTTACATCATCGGACTCCCAGCCGATAAAGTTATAACCGCTGTTCGGTTTTGCAGACAATGTAATGACATCATCCACATAAGCTGTTGTCATGTCAGCAGAAGCAATACCGTTTTCATCTGCAGCAACAGTAATGGTATAAGGTACAGCAAACACAGCTTTTATGTCGACATCATAAGCAGGCATAGTAAAACTATCATTATCTATTACTACGTCATCGGACTCCCAGCGAACGAAATCATATCCGGAATCCGGGATAGCTGTAAGTGTAACACTATCATTTTCATCTGCAATAAACTTATTTGCTAAAACTGTTCCGCCATCGCTGTTAATAATATTGATATTATAAATCTTTCTAAAATATACTCGAATATCTACAGTCGCAGCGGGCATAGTGAACGTATTGTCCGTTACTTCTATATCATCCCATCCTGCTGTTATGTACAGCTTCTCAAGCTCATATCCTTCATAAGGAGTAACTGTCAGGGTAACTGTCTCGCCGGGAGCTGCAGTTGCCTTGTCAGCAATTACAGTGCCATTCTCAATATCACCCGTTATATATATGCTGTATATTTCTTCGAATTCCGCCGTTACAGTAACATCCCCAGCAGGCATAGCAAAGGTATAGTCTGCTGTTATATCAATCGTAGTCTCGCCCGCTTTCACGTTCAGGCTCTTAAGCTTATATCCCTCATCGGGGGTGACGGTCAGGGTAACCGTCTCGCCGGGAACCGCCTTTTTCTTGTCAACAGTTACTGTACCGTTTTCGATATCTGTCGAAATACTTACCTGTTTATTATCTTCTTCGGTGTATACCGACCAGCCCTCAGGAATAACACTCGTACCTGTAGTCAGATCTGTCATCTGTGCTGATTTGGTGAATGTACCGGTTGATGCAACATTACTTACCCAACCGTCAAGACAATAATCAGCAGATATATCCGTTGCCAACATTGTTATGTGGTTAAGTGATTGGCAATACTGAAACATACAATAATAACAAAAATCCACAAGGGTCTCCGCAGGCAGTTCTGGTGCTGTTGTTAGATTGTAACAATTCATAAACATACCACTATAACAAAAATCCGCAAGGGTCTCCGCAGGCAGTTCTGGCGCTGTTGTTAGATTGAAACAATTCTCAAACATACTACAATAGCAAGAATCCGCAAGTGTCTTTGCAGGCAGTTCTGGCGCTGTTGTTAGATTGAAACAATTCTCAAACATACTACAATAGCAAGAATCCGCAAGGGTCTCCGCAGGCAGTTCTGGTGCTATTGTTAAAGACTCGCAACGATCGAACATACTGTCATAACAAGAATCCGCAAGGGTCTCCGCAGGCAGTTCTGGCGCTGTTGTTAAAGACACGCAACCGCCAAACATACTTTCATAACAAGAATCCGCAAGTGTCTCCGCAGGCAGTTCTGGTGCTATTGTTAAAGACTCGCAACCATCGAACATTCTGGCATAGCAAGCATCTGCAAGGGTCTTTGCAGGCAGTTCTGGCGCTGTTGTCAGACGAAAGCAACCGGCAAACATATGGTCATAACAAGAATCCGCAAGTGTCTTTGCAGGCAGTTCTGGCGCCTTCTCAAGCGCTTCGCAACGCCAAAACATATCAAAATAACAATAAGGTGTCAGTTTCTCTGACGGCAGAATTAAATCCTCTGCTGATGTCAAAAATTTATCCCCACTAAACAAAGAAGCAAAGACATATTTGCCAGCTTCTCCAAGTTCTGTAAGATCAGTTACATTCCCATTTTCTCTCAGCAAGGTAGTAATATCACCTGAAGCAGTATGCGGCTTGTTGCAGTATATACTATAAAATGCATCATCCCCATCTATGATATTTCCATACTCATCATAATTTACATAGAATCCATCATCATATTTGCTGAAAGTCCCGACGCCTTCACCGTGTTTTCTAAAATACACACTTGTGTAGGCAGGTACTTCTACGGAAAAAGTTGGGGAATCTGTTTCCCAATCTCCGTCTCCAATCCTATAATCAAGTTTCATATCGGCGAGATTCTTTTGTGGATTTTCACAGGTCCACGTCACAGTAGCTACTTCATCCGACGTATTCGTGATGCAGAAGTAGTTGGGCTCAGTTTCCGGTGTTTCCTTTGCCTGAACCTTTGCCGGAAGCAATGAGACAACCATTGCCAATGCCAGCAAAATACTTAAAAACTTTTTCTTCATAATGCTCTTTTTCCTCCATATTTTTCTTTTTTTAATGTTAGGCTTATCCCTTCTGAAC
>JAZQNG010000152.1:0-17576 GCA_045627205.1 Lachnospiraceae bacterium | reverse complement strand
AACAGCAGTACCTGAGGCAGCAGAGGCAGTAGCAGAGACAGCAGCAGAGTATATAGAGCAGCCTATAGAGGATATTGTTGAGGAGACAGCAGAGTATGTGGAGACAGCAGTACCCGAGGCAGCGGAGTATGTGGAGACAGCAGTACCCGAGGCAGCAGAGGTAGCAGCAGAGTACATGGAGCAGCCTATTGAGGAGGCACAGGAATATCCCGGACAGACTCCTGAAGAGGAAACCATTTATACGGAACCTGTTGAGGGCTATGTGGAGCAGCCTGCGGAGCAGCAAATTGAAAAGGTTGAGGCGGATGTTGTAGCAGAGGCGATAGCCTTTGAGACGCAGACTGATCAGAGCAGTACACACGAGGTATTTTCAGAACCAAAGGCCAGAATGATAGGCGGATATGTTGATTTTGGTCCGGATTTTTCAGAGGTTGTGGAAATCAGTGGCGGTGATGGAATGGCATATAGGGCTTTCCATAAAGTCACACATAAGAAGGTAGTCATTAAAAAGGTTCATACTCAGATTGAAAATCTGATGAATATGAGCAAGGAAATTGAAAAGATAAAGCAGCTTAACAATCCGGCGCTTCCGGCGGTAATTGATTATATACAGGTCGATGGAAACATTTATTCCGTTATGGAGTATATTGAGGGTAAGTCCCTGTACAGACTGGTATCTGAAGGCAAGCGCTTCAGTGAGAAGCAGGTGACCAAGTGGGCAGAGCAGATAAGCGGAGCACTTATGTTCCTGCATTCACAGAAGCCGCAGATCATTCATGCAGATGTTAAGGCATCGAATATTATCCTTACCGATTCAGGACGTGTTGTATTAACAGATTTCAATCCGGAAAAGCAGGACCAGTATGGTGCGCATGTAATCGGATATTCAGAGGGCTATGCTCCGCCTGAGCAGTACGAGTTTAAGTCTGCAAATAATTATACCTCGACAAGCCGTTATGATGACCGTTATTCAAAGACGGTAGAAATGGCGTCGGACGGCATTTATGTTGCCCAGGAGGGAACAACCTATGAAGCATCGACCAGAGCATATTCACTGGTTGATGAGCGTTCAGATATTTACAATTTTGGTGCAGCGTTTTATTTTGTTCTTACAGGAAAAACTCCGGAGCCTTCAACCAGTGAGGTAACTCCGATTAATAAGGCCGGTGCGAAGGTCAGCACCACAATGGCCAATGTTATCAAAAAATGTATGGAGAAGGAACCTAAGAAGCGCTATCAGACAGCGGCAGAGCTCCATAGCGCCCTGAGGGGTTCGGGCACAAGAAAGCTGCTTGTAATCCTCGTTCCTTTACTGATTCTTGTTCTGATCGGCATTTGGGTTGGCCGGAATTATGGTACTGATATAAAGAATTTCTTCGGCGGCAACAATAAGCAGGAGATATTTATCGATGGAAAGAACAAAAATACAAATGGTGATGGCAAGGATGACAAGAAGAACGGAACAGATTCCAAGCCTACACCTACGGCTGTTGAAGTAACGGCAGCTCCTGCAATAACGGACGGACCTGCAGTAACGGATGAGCCTGCAGTAACAGATGAGCCAGCAGTAACAGATGAGCCAGCAGTAACGGATGAGCCTGCGGGAACAGATGAACCGCAGATTACCGAAACAGAAAAAATAGGTCCCGGCGGACCTTCGGCAACACCTACGACTGTTGAAAAAATAGGTCCCGGTGGACCTTCGGCAACACCTACGATGGTTGAAAAAATAGGCCCCGGCGGACCTTCGGCTATACCTACGATGAGTCCTACTATGACAGCGCAGCCGACAGCTACCCCTGCGCCTACGCCGACAGTAAAGCCTACCGCAAAGCCTACACCTACGGCAACACCTGTACCTACTGCAACGCCGAAGCCTACTGCAAAGGCTACTGCAACACCGAAGCCTACTGCAAAGCCTACATCAAAGCCGAAGCCTACGGCCACTGCGGTTCCTACTGCAACGCCTACGCTTAGCAAGTCAACATATGTTGAGAATATAATAGGTTTTGAATATGCGGATGGTTCAATAAAGACATACGATCTCTCGAAGCTGAAGGGCTCGACACTTGAAGGACTTAACCCCAGCCAGGTGAAGAACGTGTATTGGGGTGGTTTCCCTACAAAGAGAGTAACTTCGGATTCTGTTGTTTCAAAGCTGGGAAAAGCAAACTTTGACAGCAACGGAGCCTGCGAGTACGGCGGAAACTGGTATAGGAAGCTTGTATTTGAATACTTCTTTGAGAGAACGGAAACACTCTATTTCAAATATGAACCGATAAAGTGGCAGGTTGTTAGCTATGATGATGATTCAATAACACTTATTTCAGACCAGATTCTTGATTTTGTTCAGTTTAATGCAAAGGGAACTGCAAAATTCGCTAACAGTACATTAAGTAAGTGGCTGACCGGTACATTCAGCCCTCAGGCTTTTTCAAGCTCAGAGCGAAAGATTATTGCAACAAGCGCATCTGTCCTGTCATTAAGTGAGGCTCAGAACAGCTACATTTTTGATAAAAAAGCCAGTATAACGGATTATGCTCTTGCATCAAGAAATTCAGGAACTAATGATGCTCCTGATTTCCCGAAGGGCGGAATCTGGTGGCTCAGACCGAATGATGCTTCTTCGACAGCATCAAATTCACCCTCGGTCGATGGCTCGGGTATGATATCGGCAAACGGCTTCCCCGTTGAAAAGAAATATGGTGTCAGACCGGTTGTCACGGTAAAAATAAAGTAAATACGGAATAATAAATAAATTTTAGCTTGAAAGGACAAAAATATGGAACGATATTTGTTTACATCGGAATCAGTTACTGAAGGGCATCCCGACAAGGTATGCGACCAGATATCAGATGCGGTTCTGGATGCATTACTTGAACAGGATCCATACAGCCGCGTGGCGTGTGAAACAAGCTGTACGACAGGTCTTGTGCTGGTAATGGGAGAGATTACCACAAAGGCTAATGTGGATATTCAGAAGATCGTGCGTAATACAGTACGTGAAATCGGATATACACGTGCAAAGTATGGCTTTGATGCAGATACCTGTGGTGTAATCGTAGCTCTTGATGAGCAGTCATCAGATATCGCCATGGGTGTAAACGTTGCACTTGAGGCAAAGGATGATTGTGGCAATACACTTGATGATGAAGCAGACCTGAAGAAAAAATGTTCAACCGCAGATCCGGACAATGTCGGTGCAGGCGATCAGGGCATGATGTTTGGCTATGCTACAAATGAAACACCTGAATTAATGCCTTATGCATTATCGATGGCACACAAGCTTACCAAAAGGCTTGCTGAAGTAAGAAAGAACGGAACACTTCCTTATGTACGTCCGGACGGCAAATCTCAGGTAACAGTGGAGTATGATGAAAACGGCAAGCCCTTTAGAATTGAGGCGATAGTTGTTTCCACCCAGCATGATCCTGATGTGACTCAGGAACGTATTCATGAGGATATCAGAAGCCTGGTAATTGATGCAGTGATTCCTGCAGATATGATTGATGCAGGTACAAAGATTTACATTAATCCCACAGGGCGTTTTGTAATCGGCGGACCTAATGGAGACAGCGGACTTACAGGACGAAAGATAATTGTTGATACCTATGGTGGAGCTGCTCCTCATGGTGGCGGAGCTTTTTCAGGAAAGGATCCGACAAAGGTTGACCGTTCAGCCTGCTATGCAGCCCGCTATGTTGCTAAGAACATTGTAGCAGCGGGGCTGGCTGATAAGTGTCAGATTCAGCTTTCATATGCTATTGGTGTTGCACAGCCCACATCCATAAATGTAAATACGTTTGGAACAGGTAAGCTGAGCAATTCAAGACTGCTTGAAATCATCCGTAAGGAATTTGTTCTTCGTCCTGCGGGAATCATCAGAATGCTTGACCTTAGAAGACCGATTTACAGGCAGACAGCAAGCTATGGTCATTTTGGACGCGACGACCTTTCACTTCCGTGGGAGAAAACCGATAAGGCTGCAGTTCTTGCAGCATATATGAATTAATTTGATATTCGTATGATTTTGTAGAGGGTAATACAGGGTTTACATGAGGGAAAATATAATCGGAAAGGAACAGTGCCGGTAAAAACCGGGACAGGAAAAAGAAATGTCAGAGGACAAGAAATTAGTTGAAGCAATAACCTCTATGAGCGAGGATTTTGCACAGTGGTATACGGACATTGTAATCAAGGCAGAGCTTATTGATTACTCAAGTGTTAAGGGCTGCATGGTTATCAAGCCCGCAGGATACGCCATTTGGGAGCTTATTCAGAAGCAGCTTGACGAGAGATTTAAGGCAACGGGCGTTGAAAATGTATATATGCCTATGTTCATTCCTGAGTCACTTCTTGAGAAGGAGAAGGACCATGTTGAAGGCTTTGCTCCTGAGGTTGCATGGGTAACTCAGGGCGGTCTTGAGCCACTTGAAGAGCGTCTTTGTGTACGTCCTACCTCAGAAACCCTTTTCTGTGACCTTTATGCAAATCTTGTACATTCCTACAGAGATCTGCCTAAGGTATACAACCAGTGGTGCAGCGTAGTACGTTGGGAGAAGACCACAAGACCCTTCCTGCGTTCACGTGAATTTTTGTGGCAGGAGGGACATACCGCACATGCAACTGCAGAAGAGGCTGAGGCACGTACGGAGCAGATGCTTAATCTGTATGCGGACTTCTGCGAGCAGGTGCTTGCTATGCCTGTTATAAGAGGTCGTAAAACCGATAAAGAGAAATTTGCCGGTGCAGAGGCAACCTATACTATTGAAGCACTGATGCACGATGGAAAGGCACTTCAGTCAGGTACCAGCCATAATTTCGGCAATGGCTTTGCAAAGGCTTTTGATATCCAGTATACAGATAAGGAAAACAAGCTCCAGTATGTATACCAGACCTCCTGGGGTATGACAACAAGACTTATCGGTGCCATCATCATGGTACACGGTGACGATTCAGGACTTAAGCTTCCTCCCATGGTTGCTCCTGTTCAGTCGGTAATCATCCCCATTATGCAGAATAAGGAGGGTGTTCTTGAAAAGGCAAACGAAGTAAAGAACAGACTTGCAGCTGCAGGTATCCGTGTAAAGCTTGATGATACCGACAAGCGTCCCGGCTTCAAATTCTCCGAGCAGGAGATGCGTGGATATCCCACAAGAATTGAGCTTGGTCCTAAGGATATTGAGGCAGGCACATGCGTTGTTGTACGCAGGGATACACGTGAGAAGCTTGTGATTGCCATAGATGAACTTGAAACAAAGCTTCCTGAAATACTTGCCGATATCCAGAAAAATATGTATGAAACAGCAAAGGCACATCGTGATGCCCATACATATGCGGCTGTAAGCTATGATGAATTCGTAGAAACCATCAATAATAAACCCGGCTTTGTAAAGGCAATGTGGTGTGGTAATGTTGAATGTGAAAACAAGATAAAGGAAGATACCACTGCAACCTCAAGATGTATGCCTTTTGCACAGGAAAAGATTTCAGATGTCTGTGTATGCTGTGGCAAACCTGCAAAGGCTCTGGTATATTGGGGTAAGGCATATTAATTAATAAGATGTTATGGGCAAAGATACTAAGGAATTCCGGTCTTTGAAATTCTTTGGTATCTTTACTTGATGGAGGATGGGTATGATAGATTTCGATGACGAAGTGATGAAATTTCAGGTGTGCCCTGAGGTTGGAGAGGTTGAGGCACATATTGTAGACAGTGATATGACTGATATTTCAGATATGATAAGTACCATTATCAACAATACAAGAAATGCTGCCCCTGCCCCGGGATACTACGATATTCCGGTTAATGACGGAACACAGATGTAAAAAGGAAAACAGAGTATGAATTGTCCTAATTGCGGTGGAGTAATTAACCCCAGATATGACTGCTGTGATGACTGCAATTTTGTCATTACGGAGTATAGAAAAATATATGCCTTATCAAATGCCTTTTATAATCAGGGTCTGAAAAGGGCACAGGTAAGGGATTTCAGCGGTGCTATCGCAGCCCTGAAGCAAAGTCTGGCACTGTATAAACTGAATAGTGATGCGAGAAACCTTTTGGCTTTGATTTACTATGAAAGCGGGGAAATTGTTGAGGCTCTTTCTCAGTGGCTGATAAGTAAGCATCTGGAGCCGCTTGATAATGAAGCAGACTATTTCCTTTCACTGGTTCAGGATAATACTACAGAGCTGGATGAAATGAATCAGGCGATAAAGAAATATAATCTTGCACTGGAAGAGGTGAAGCAGGACAACCTTGATATGGCTGTTATTCAGCTGAGAAAGGCGATTTCCGTATATCCGAATTTCCTTCGTGCAATACGGCTTTTAACATTGCTTTATATAGACCAGGGCGAGCTTGCCAAGGCTGCAAAGCTTATTGAAAAAGGTCTTGCCATTGATAAAAGCGATGAAATCCTTTTGAAATATAAATTGGAAATCGAGCATGGAAACAGTGATGAGGATAATTCAGAGCTGTTTGAGTCCGGGAAGGAATTCGGACGTAGAAAGAAGGCGGCCAAAAGTACTTCCACATTTTCCTATCGTGAGGATAAACCGAACATAATGGGGTTTGTAAATCTCATCATTGGTGTCCTGATCGGTATTGCAGTTGTATACTATCTGTTTGTACCGACGATTGAGGATAAACTGAAAAAGGAATACGAGAGTAAAAGGGTTGATAACAGTACTGAACTGGCTGCAAAATCCGCAGAGATTGAACAGGATAAAAAGACCATTGCTTCACTGAATAAAAAAATTGCCGATCTGGAGAACATGACGGGAGCCTCAGAAGGAAAGCAGGAGACTGTAAGTACAAAGAGCGTAAACTACAGTGAATTCTTCAAGGCAGTCGAAAATTATGACGAGCTGAAGTCGAAGGTATATACGGATGATGAGCTTGTTGCCCTTGCATATCAGATATGGAAGGTTGAGGACAAAAAAATTACCGATACATATGCCTTGAAAATGCTTGAATCGATGAGAACAGAAATATATGGGCTGGCAGCCGAAAAGGTGTACAAGACAGCGAGAAATCTGTTCGACCAGGCTATGTATGATGCTGCAGTAAGCTGGATGAGTGCGGCTACGGATATGGATCCTGAATCTGATAAGGCACATTATTATCTTGGTAAATCCTATCAGGCACTTGAACAGTATGAGGAAGCAATAGAGCAATACAATAAGGTGCTTGAGGTGAGCCCTACCTCGACACTGAAGGAATACATTCCGCAGCGTCTGAAGGAATGTGAAGATGCAATGAAGAAGAGCGGATCTGCAGATGAAAACGCAGATGAAGCTGACGTTAACTGATATAGAAAACCGCAATGTGAAACGGCCTCCAATCGTTAGATTTAAGTCTGACCTTTGAGGCCGTATCCTATTGCGGTTAATTATTGCTTATTTTTGTATCCTATACCAGGTTATTTCTGAATTATAACGACTGTTAAAGAATGTCCTTTGTTCACAGTCTTCATATGCGAATGGTCCTATACATCCGTCCTGTGAGAAGAGGAAGGCCGGACCTTCAAATTCGGGATAAGGATTGCATTCTTCGTAGGTTTCTGACCAGACTTCTGCGTTTGGATAGAAGAATTTAGCGTAGTCATAAATATTTGATTCCAGCACATTGTCTGTGTATAGGACAACAGAAAATTTATCTGTCGCTTTTAAATTTTCCTCCTTAAGCGTATCCTCCATGTAGCTGTACATATATTTCACCGGCTGGATATACCGGAAATATGTAAAGGACTGGTGCGGCTGGTAAAAATTGAAAATGCTGATCAGCAGGCCTGTACACAACAGAATAACAGTAGGAATGGTTTTAAGAGTCAGTGACTTCTGCTTTATGAACCGCATAAGTGCAATATATATTGAGGAACATAGAACAGGGATTATTATCATGTTGCGCTGCAGGATCCATTCCTTCTGGTATGCGGTATAACCGACAAGATAATTGGAAAAGAATACGACTCCCAATACCCAGCAGGATACCATGAAATCCCAGAACGTGAAGCGTCCGAGCAGGGAAAGAAGCATATAAAGGATTATTATTCCTGCAAAAATGCCGAGGAAGTGTGCATTTGTATCTGTGAAAAATTCCTTCCAGGACTCCAGTGCGACATCGGACACGCTTGAATCCTCGCGGAAGGAGGTGAGCCTGTCCGCGCGTTCACCAAGGGTTGTTGAGAGGAAAACAAGACCGGTATAGCCGAGCATTGCTATAAGCATTAATATTTTCTGCAGGGAAGCCCTATCAATGCTTTTCAGGGATATGCCATTCCTTTTAAAGCAGGAGGTACAAAGCAGGATGATCAGCAAACCGAATGCAGCTGCAAGAAGACCGAGACTTGCGATAACCGGAGTATAGGAATTGCACATCAGATTGATGGTCCAGCCAAGTCCTATTACCGTGATGGCATCCGGCTTAATATACAGCCGGATAAAAAGAGCAAGTGCAAGCATTGTAAGTGCAACCGGCGTAATAGCCTGCTCAAAGTTCATATAATACTCAGAAATGAATCGGAAGGCTAATATTGAATAGACCGGAAATAAAGCATAATGCTCAGGAAGCCCTTCTTTTTTATTCCATTCACGAAGTTCGAAGAAGAGAAAAACGAGGCCTATGATGAAAGGATAGGCAAAGCCAAGCTGGAGCGTACCTATGGTTCTTCCGGCTATAAGTGCAGGAATTGCAGAGATAAGATACTGCCTGCAGGCATAGCCGAGAAAGGCCTTTCCGGTGTAGTTGAAATCAGGTTCATTAAATGCATCGAGACCTGCTGCAGCCTGCTGGGCGGCATCAGCATTTATATCAGAAAAGACGACATCACCTATAAAGAAGAAAAGCAAAATGACAGGAAGCAGTATCCCGACAATATTAAGCCAGGATTTTGCTTTTATGTCCCGGCAGAGGTTCTTAAAGGCCATTATCAGAAAAGCAAGGAAGCATAATGCACCTGTAAACAGCCAAAGTCTGACTGTGATGGCGGAAAAGACCCCCTTCAGCCTGTAGGACAATATTTCCAAAACAGCGGTCAGAACCAGATATCCTATGAATATAACACAGCCCCTGCCCTTCAGCTCGGCTGTGAATAAATCTGCAAGCTTATGCGCTTTATCATTTAATGTGTTCATCTTGACAGTACTTTCTTTTTATTGTGGATTATCCATATCTGCAGTCCAGAGTCTGACCTGATTACGTCCGTTATGTTTAGCAGAATACAGTGCCTTGTCAGCATGCTCTATCAGCTCTACACGTTCCATGTCGGGCGTCCATATGGATACACCGATGCTGACGGTAACGGATACGAGGGTAACCTTTGAGTCGCCATTGTAGGCAACATTGGTGGACTCAACAGTCTGGCGGATTCGTTCAGCAACACCGAGAGCATAGTCTGTATTGTCGGAATCCAGCAATACAACAAATTCCTCACCGCCGTAACGGCATGCAGTACCCTTTGCACCTGCAATACGTCTCATGATACCTGCAACCTGCTTCAGGACTTCATCACCGAAGGGATGACCGTAGGTATCATTACATTTCTTAAAGAAATCCACATCAATCATCAGCGCTGAAAGCTTGGCCTTCTTGGAATCGCTGGTTTTATCGATAATAAGGTTGTCCAGGTAGGAACGGCCGTAAAGCTGTGTGAGCCCGTCTGTGATGGCCCTATGGTAGAGACGGGCATTTTCAATAGGTGCACCGCCCTGATTTGCTATGAAGCCAAGTGTTTCAAGGTATTCATCACTGAATATGCCACGGACGAGTCTTGAATCGAGATAAATGATACCATATAGCTTGCCGCGGACGAAAATGGGCATTGCCATAACGGATTTAATACCATAGCGCACCATATCGGTATAGTTACGCCTGAATTCATCCGACTGTACATCGTTGATGACGATGGGCTGGCGTGAAAGCTCGATTTCCTCGAGCATCCATTCGTAGGCATAGCTTTCGAAGGTACCGGTATTATATATGGACGCAATATAAAGCTTCTTTTCACCCGATTCCGGGTACAGGAACAGAATTCCTCGCTCGGCACCGGACAATTCAACCGCGTCCTGAAGAATCTTGTTCTGAAGCTCTTCAATTTCAATGGTTGAGGTAAGTCTTTCACCGACACGGAGAAGAGAATTTACCTTTCTGTTGATGTTCATTCTGTTACGCTTGGCGGTAACATCGGCGAGCAGGGAATTATCCCTGAATTCATCGGAATACTTCTCAGTAATCATATCCTCGCATTTCTTGATATACTGCGAGGAGGAAATAGTTGAGAAGTTCATATATGCCTCAAAAATATTGTATCTTGATTCCTCGGTCCTGTGCTTGTTGAACAGATATTTGCCGTATTCAAAATGAATCTTTGCTGCTTCGAAAACATTATCGCTCTTTGAAACACATTCCAGACCCTTACGGAAGGGAGTATCCGCGTTCATTTTCTGCTCAAGAACATTGGACAGGAGTGCATTTGCACGGCAGGCAGTAACATAATGATGAGGCATATCGCGGAGCAGACGGTCTGCTTTCTTGCACAGTGATGAAATATCGTTCTGCCTCTTGAGAATCTGTTCGGGAATCAGTTCCGTGTGGTCTTCCTCAAGTACATGTACCTTTGCAAGCGCGAGTTGTGCTGATGTTGTGATTGTCAGCAGGTTAACAAAGGGATGTATTGTAATAAGCTCATGGGCAGTGCTTAAATACTTCTCGGCAAGACGGTATTTTTCCTCTTCGTTGTAAAGAATACCGCACATCAGGTTGAAGTAGGCCTGCGCATACGGAATTGCCATTGTATCGCAGAGTACGGAATTTTTCGCAATGATGTCCTCTGCCTGGACGAAATTGCCCTTTTCAGCGTAGCAGCCAATCAGTGTTGAGGCAGCAAGAAGCTTGGTAAAGGAATCCTGAAGCTTATCCGACAGGGCTATTACCGTTTCGGACAGCTCCTTACACAGATCGAATTTACCGCCGGCAAAATACGAAATGGCAAGATACATTCTTGCATTGTTCAGCTCCCAGATATCGCCTATTTTTTCAAAAATGGAAATGGATTCCTTGAGATTCTTGCGGCTCTTTTCAAGATCGCTGTCAAAAATGGAGAATACGCCGCTTATTAACAGACTGCGGGCATAGCCGTATTTATCACCGATGGATTTCCTTAAATTAAGTGTCAATGACTGCGTAAGCCTATATGCATTCTTCTTTTTGTGAAGGAAATAATAAACGGCGAGCGCAGAAGTACCCAGTCCGTATTCGGGCGAATTAATGAAATTTTTAGTAGCGTAATTATGTATTCTTAACAGCAGATAATCAAGCTTGGCGGTATCTGTATATGCATATGCCCAGGCAAGCGGCTCAAAAATGGACATAACAACCTTTTCAAGTGATTTGCCGTCCGAATCACGTCTGGTAGCATTATGGTCAAACTGACTGTCATGGTCAGAGGAAAAATCCGACTTGAAAAGCTTTGAAAACGTAAGCTTTGTAGAGGCAAGCTTTGTTTTTGCACGAAGCTTGAGGCTTCCGGAGGGAATATCCATACCAAGACATTTAAGAGCCGATAACAGATATTCGATGCATCTGTCAAACTGGCTCTGACGGAAATGACCAAGTGCAATATTCCGAAGCAGTGTAGCCCTCTCAAGAGGGTCGGTAATAAGCTCTAAAAGCTCCTCTGAAAGAACAACGGCATTTTCAAAATGACCGCACAGAAGATTAAGCTCTGCGAGCTCGCGCTGTGAGTGTATCCAGGTCTCATTGCCCTTTTCACCGTCAGCCTCCATGAGCTCCAGTGCTTTTTTATAATAAGCAATTGCTTCCTCACTTGCGTTTGAAGCCTTTGCCATTTCGGCAGCCTCAAAGCAGTAGCGCTTAACTCCGTCATCATTGTCGGCCATGATGAAATGGTAAACCAGACGGTATACCTGGTTGTGCAGGTCGCCTACGTACTTTGCCTCGATACCCTTGGCAATCCAGTAGTGGAGTTCACGCTTACGTGTTTCGGTCAGATGCTCGAGGAATATCTCGTGTATCTGCTTATGGGAGAAGCACATAATATTGCGCGAGGAGCTGTAGTCAATAAACTGCATGTTTACGGCCTTGCTGATCCAGGACATGATATCACCCAGTGAAAGGTCGGTAATGTATGTCAAAAGATCAAGTGAAAATTCATAGCCTATTACTGCAGCGATTTCCAGAAGTCTGACAGCATCCTCATCCATGCAGTTCATCCGTTTGTTGATGATTGTCCTTACATCAGTTTCGGAATTTACCGCGCGCAGCTTTTCCCAGTCCTGTTCAAGGTTTTTGTCATTAACGGAAATGATTCCGTCCTCAAGCATTGAACGCAGGACATTGATGGTAAAATACGGATTGCCGTCGGTTTTATCAATCATATATGAGGACAGGATGTTGCACTCTTCCCTGGGAAGACCGAGAATATCTGACAGATATTCGCACATTCTTGTCTCATTAAAGGGCTTAAGATGAATGTCCTCATAGCAGGCTGCATTCCTCAGCTTTGAAACAAAGGTTGCAAGGAAGGGATTGTCATCACTTGAAGCAAGATCCCTCATTGATGCTATGATGCAGACATTATGGCCTGAAATCGCATCTGCAATTTCAAACAGCAGTGAAAGAGAGGATGAATCGGCATACTGCAGGTCATCCAGGATTATTGCATACGGTTTATTGTTATTTAAAAGCGAAAGCAGGAAATTTGCGAGCATCGCAAGGGAGCGCTGCTGCTCCTTGTAATCGTCAAGAGAAGGCAGTGCCAGTGTTTCCGTCAGAACTGTGCTCATAAGCGGACTGATTTTTGTAACGATGGCTGTAACACCGCCGAGCAGGTTGGAAAGACGGTTCTTTTCAGTAATCTGCGTTTTTCTGTCATATTTTCCGTATTCCTCTGCAAAAGCATTCAGAAGGTACGAAAAGGCATGGTAGGGCGTCATCTGATACTGCTGCTTGAAGGAGCTTCTGAAGCAGGTATAGCCTTCATGAATGATGTCATTATAAAGGTTTGTCATCAGGTCTGACTTACCGCTTCCCATGTTGCCGTGAACCATGCAGAAACGACCGGAGGAGGAAAAAGCAGATTCGTATATTTCACGAAGCTGGCTTAATTCACGGCTGCGGCTGTAAATTTTGGCTTTCTGGTTGAATGTATGAAGGACATCGTTGTCGGTAGGAGGCAGTTCAATAAGACTGCTGCTCAGGAACCGGTCGATATCGCTTATGAGTTCGTTCGGTGTAGAGTAACGGAGGTCGGGATCCTTGTTGATCAGCTTTGTGATGATGTTGGAAACCTCCGGCGGAATATCCGGATTGATTTCATCAGGTGCCTTTGCAATGATTGCAAGATGCTTGTATACCATGCTGTCCAGTGTGGTAGCATGGAAGGGCAGTATTCCGGTAAGTACCTGATAAAGGATGATTCCTAACGAGTAAAGGTCGGAACGCTGGTCCACGGGACGGTCAAGTACACCGGTAGCCTCGGGAGACATATATCCGAACTGTGAATCAACATCTGCTGCATCGGCGTTATCATAATCAACAATGTAGGACATGCCGAAGTCCATTATTTTAGCCTGGATACCGCCATTTTTGTTTATGATAAGGATGCTTGAAGCACGCAGGTTACGGTGGAGTATGTCAAAACCGGCGGTATAACGCAGCCCTGTAGCAATCTGTGATACAAGACGGAGCGCCGGAACGATTTCGAAGGATTTGTGCTCATCGATGTATTTATCAAGTGTTGTTCCCTCAAAATACTCAAATACGATACAGATTGTATCATCATAGGGACCGACATCATAAATGCGCAACAGAGAGGAGTGCTCAAAGTTGCGTATTATTTTCATCTCGCTGAAGAAACGGCTGCGTTCATTATCATACTTGGTGATAACGGCAGGATTCAGAACCTGGATGAGAACATATTCATTTGTCTGTACATGTTCGCCGACATAAACCGTTGAAATACGGTCAGAGGTAAGCCTCTGCGTAATATGGTATTTGTCGAACAAAACAATCTTTTCCAGTAATTCCATAGCTGTCCCCGATTAATATCCTGTTTGCGACGAAAAAATCAATATCTTGCCGGGCAGGTAGAAAACCCACATAAGTACGGCAGCGATATTCAGACAAAAGTGACAAAGGCCTGATGGTAAATCAAGAAAATCAGGCAGATTAAACAATAATACATTAATATCACAGAGGTAAAACAGAACAAGTCCGGCTGTTATCCGGCCAAGGTGCAGCCTTCTGAATGAAAGCAGGACGTTCCCTGTGAAAAGCACGGCATATAATAGGATTGCCGCAATAAGTACATAGCCGGCCTCTGCAATTGTTTCCTTCAGAAAACAAATGAGAAGAAGGTAGGCAGCAATTGCTGCAGCAAAGCAGATAATAAGCCTGCCTGCAAAATTCTGCCGGATATTGTTTATATCGGCATTTTTAAGGATAAAGTATATATATAAAATCTGAACTGCGCAAAAACTTAGTATTCCCGGAAGTATGTTTTCCGAGAACAGAAGAAAATAGTCTGAAAATATCGTAAAGCCCATGATGAGTGAAAAAAGTGCCTGAGACTTCTTCCTCTCGGAAATGTATAAGAATACAGCGGCAACAAATAGAAAACAGATGCTGATATATTTAATGATTCCCTGGGAAAACCCGTATTTTTTCAGACTGATAAGGTCTAAATCCGCCAATATGAAAACAATATATAAAATCAGTTCAGATATATAAAACAGCGTTAGCAGTTTTTTCTTCACAACCAAATCACCCAATTGAACGAAATATTAGAAGATTAAATATACTTGGTTTTAATTTTCACAATTATTCAAATTAGATTATAGCATATTGTTGGAAAATTTAACAGTAATTTTTTCGTTTTTTGAATATTTTTTACACTTGACTTTTCGGGCGCTAAGTAGCATAATATCAAAGGTGTGTTAATCCTTTGGGGTTGATACAATATCGAGGTGTGGCTCAGTTTGGTAGAGCGCTACGTTCGGGACGTAGAGGTCGCGTGTTCGAATCACGTCACCTCGATTTTTAGTTTAGTGCTGCTCTGTATTTCGGAGGAGCTATGACTTATAAACAATTTATCAAGGCAGTACAGAAAAGCGTTTCTGAAAGATTCGGCGACGGATATTCGGTTTCACTCAAGAAGGTTCTAAAAAACAATTCTATTGAATTTGACAGTCTCATGATTAACAGATCCAATGATACGGTTGTCCCAAACATTTATCTGAATCAGTATTATCTTGAATTCTCTGCGGGGAAAAGTGTTGAAAACATTGCGGATGATATTGTTGATATTTATTCGGCATCCATGGAAAAAATCGAGAGCGGGGAGTGCTTTGATTTACGCTATGATGATTCGGATAACAAAATCATCATGAAGCTTGTTAATTACGAAAGGAATCTGGAGCTGCTTAAAAACTCGCCGTTCGTAAGGGTTGAAGACCTGGCTGTAACCTTTAATTATCTGGCCTCTGACAATGAAGAGGGCATTGGCACTGTCCGGATAACAAATGAAAATGCCAAAACCCTTAATGTGAACCGCGGGAAGCTTTTGGAAAATGCCATACGGAATACGATGAGACGTTTTCCTGCTGATTTTGAGCCGATACTGGATGTTCTGGTGAGAATTGCCGAAAAGTCGGGAAATGGCCGTTCAGAGGAATCAATGAGGGCTGTTGATGAGCTGAAGCAGCTGCGTAGTGAGGGTGGTGCTTCAGAAATGTATGTCCTTACGAACAATCACGGAATGTACGGCGCAGCCTGTATCCTTTATGAAAACCTTCCGGAGGAAATTTATCAGAGACTTGGCGGCTTCTATATTTTACCCTGCTCGGTGAATGAGCTGATAATTGTACCCGACAACGGTGAAATAGAGGAGGACCGGCTTCGCGAGATGGTTCCGATGGTAAATTCGGAGCATGTGCTGGCAGAGGAGGTTTTATCTGACAGGGTGTATCATTATCCCGGTGCCGATTTCAGCCTGAAGGAGGTTCAGTGGGGAATAGACTGAAGAACTGAAGAACTGAAAAACAGCTTTGTGCTGCCTGAATGAAAATACCTGCAGGGGAACGGCAGAATCCGTTCCGGCTGCAGGTGTTTTTTGTTCGGTATAAAATTAATTAGTCTGCCGTATTATTCGGCGGGAAGCTCCAAGGCCTTAGTTATGGCACTTTCAGGAATGCCGTTCAGCATATTTTCCCAGAATTCAACAAGTGTAGGGTCCTTCTGCATAGCGTGCTCGATTTCTGTAGACACATATGTTTTAAGGGCAGCCACTTCCTCGTCGTTGTCCATTTCCAGAAGCTTTTCAACAATGTTATCCTCAAGAACGCCTGAAAAGATTTTAGGATTGCCGTTTTCATCGTTGACTATATAGAAGGAGTCGATTGAT
Organism: Lachnospiraceae bacterium; assembly: GCA_045627205.1. Taxonomy (GTDB): domain Bacteria; phylum Bacillota; class Clostridia; order Lachnospirales; family Lachnospiraceae; genus RUG11977. The sequence continues at coordinate 1,149 of JAZQNG010000152.1, read as the reverse complement.
GCTATGGGACTGTCAACATTCGGGACAATCATATCGAAGGTGCAGTATACAACCGTATCGATCGGACCATAGCCACGCTTTGTATATACCTTCAGGTTTGTGTAATCCTTAACGGATTCGGTGCTGCGCGCCATAGCCTCAATATTGATGTAGCTGACATCAGTTACGATATTTTTAAACTGCTCAAGGTCGCAGGAAAGCTTTGCCTTGAAATAGTCCTCAATCAGCGTGTGTATCTGAGGATAAACCTCAGGCTTGAGCGGATTCGGTTCCGATGTCGGTGTAGGACCGTCAGGAATTTCTGTCGGTTCTGCAGCTACGTCTCCTGTGGGCGTACCCGCAATATCGGAGCCATCCCCAAAGGTATCCGGAAGGGCTGAGGGAGAGATATTCTCCGCAAGCTTACCGGAGCCGTCTGATGAAGGAACAGTATTCCCATCACCGGAGGTATTCTGTGTTTTGTTTGATCCAGATGCACTGACGGAATGTGACGGGGCGTCAATCTTTAAGCAGATGAGTCCTACCATCATTATCCCGGAGGTGAGAATCAATAATAGCCGTTTATATAATTCCATAATTAATACTAAACCTCATAATAATCCTGATGCTGCCGCTTTTCCGGTTCGTGTCCTGTGTATCTCTGATTATGCCGTGAACAGTAACTTCAGGTTAGCATATTTAACAACATTTGATTTTATCAAAAAAAATACCAAAATGCAAGAGAAACAAAAAGTACATTGTGTTTTTAACCTGACTTCCTGTCTTTAGGATTTTAACCATACACTTGATTTTATCGGCACAGCGTGATAAAATTACACGTTGTAGTACTTCGAATGGGGTTGATATGTTTATGGTCGAGAGTAACGCTTATGGCAAGCAAGGCATAGTTGTATTTTTTACATATGGATATAGTAAATAAGCGTAACTTGCGGGATGATAGTGCCGTATAGGGGACGCTTTTATTATATCAGAACTCTGAAGGATTACGAGGTGGACTTTGAAATGCGATGGACTAATATAAGTGAAGGGAGTTTTTAAAAGTGAAAACTAATGTGAAGAAAAGAAATTTTGTCAGTGTAGTATTGGGACTGCTGTTTGCAGCGGCACTGATTCTGATGCCGGCTGCGAAGGTGAGTGCGGAGGGTCCGG
>JAZQNG010000151.1:0-16687 GCA_045627205.1 Lachnospiraceae bacterium | reverse complement strand
GGAATACCAAATCGAACGTTATACCTATACCATCCATTTTTAGCGTCCTTAGAATGCTTCTTTTCCTTGTTTTCTTCCCATGTATTATTGGTCGGTACGGCAATCTGTATAAGTTCCGGGATAGCTTGCGCAGCATTCGCTTTGGCTACTCTTCTCGGCCCTTTAAGTGCAAGTCTGCTTTCTGAATTTGTATACTCATCCGGAAAATCCGTGTCAATAAACACCTTCTCTGCACAGCAAGAAATCTCATAGAATTCACCAACATATTGCTTTAAATAATCCTCAATCTCAGCCCAGTCATCTTTCGATAAACCTTTAAACTTCTTATCGTTAATCATAACGATTTGCTTGCCAGCTTCATCACAAATAATAGATACTCTTCTATTGTTTTCAGATAGTTTTGTTTTCTTATCTGTTTTAATATATAACAGTTCATAATACTTAAGCAATCTTCTGTCAGCACTGAAAGTATCTTCATCACACAACAAATCCACCAATGACATTTCAAGTGCCTTGCAGATACTTACCAGTTTATCAGACTGAGGATTAATCTTTTTCTTTTTCCAATCACAGATAGTACTTGTAGCTATACCTGTTCTTCTGGATAATTCAAGCTGAGTAATATGTAATTTCTCTAATCTTGCAAAGATTTTCTCGTATATTTCCATGATACAATAACCTCGCCATAGCAATCCGCCTTTTCGGATATTATATCATATTAATTCTATTTGGGCAAGATTACTTTACTCTATAGTTTTACCTCTTATGAACCATTCCTCACATTTGCTTTGATGAATTTCTTTGTGCATAGCAAGACCTCCGTTTGTTCGCTTGATGGCTCAATCATACCAGACGGAGGTCCAGAGTTTAAGTGTTCATGGTTTTATGCTTACTGTATTTTCCCATATTCTGATTTTTATAATCCCTTACTTATGGTACGGTTCCCTATTAATTATCCTATAGCTTCTGTATACCTGCTCAAGAAGAATCACACGCATCAGCTGATGCGGGAAGGTCATGTCTGAAAAGCTCAAAAGCATATCCGCACGCTCCAAAGCAGCCCTAGAAAGCCCAAGAGAACCACCGATAACAAATGCTATATGGCTTGTTCCCGAAAGCCCCAGTGAATTGATTTTTTCTGCAAGCTGAACGGAGGAAAGCTTCTTTCCCTCAATGGCTAGGGCAACGACATACATATCATCCTTAATTTTAGAAAGAAGGCGTTCACCCTCCTTTTCCTTTATCTGACGTTCTTCATTTTCACTTGCCTCATCAGGTGTCTTCTCATCCGCCACCTCAAGTATTTCAGGCCTGCAGTAGCGTGTCAGACGCTTCATATATTCAGCAACGGCATCCGAATAGAATCTTTCTTTTATTTTTCCCACACATAGAATACTGATTTTCATTTAATCTCCTATTTCTTCCTTAATCTGCACTTCCTTATCAGTTTACCCTTTGCCGAAAGTATTTCTATTACAAAGTCCCTGTATTCAAGGTTTACCTTCTCACCATCGGCAGGTATATGCCCCAGCAGGTTTACCACAAGACCATTTAAGGTCATAAAGGAATCAAGAACCGCTTCCTCGATGGCAAAACCGGTTTCCTCAGCAATTTCATGCAGGTCCGCTTCTCCACGGACAAAAAATGTACCGTCCTTTGCCCGTATTATCATCTGGTCCTCGTTATCGAACTCATCCTCTATTTCCCCGACGATTTCCTCTAGAATATCCTCCATTGCCACAATTCCGGCTGTCTGTCCATATTCATCCACAACAATCGCCATATGGGTTTTCTTCGCCTGCATCTGATTAAAAAGTGCATCTATGGTCATCGTGTCAGGCACGAAAAACGGCTTTCTGGCAATATCCCTCAGTGACCTCTCCTTTGCCTTTCCCGATGCGACACATTTGGCCACATCCTTCAGATAAAGCACGCCTATGATATTGTCTATGCTTTCCTCAAACAGCGGAAACCTTGAAAAAGCCTCCTCTGTCATAAAGCCCATTGCTTCTTCAACTGTCATTGAGCTGTCAATGGCTATCACCTTTGTTTTATGCGTCATGATATCCTTTGTCAGTGTCTCATCGAAATTGATGATGTTTGATATCATCTCGGCTTCATTATCATCAATGACACCGTTTTCCTGTCCTTCATTGACAATCGAAATGATCTCCTCCTCGGAAACCTTTTCCTCCAGATCCTCAAGCCTTATTCCAAAGGGGGCAAGCAGAATGGCACATGCAAACTCAAGCATGGCGCTGAGCGGTGTAAAAAGAACCGTTATAAACCTCATAAAACCGAACATCCTGTAAAAAAGACTTTCGGTATTCCTGTTTCCAAGACGGTCCGGAAGAATATAGCTGAAAAGGACCTCAAGGAAAATCAAAGCAATTGTACTGATAATGCATATTGCCCATCTGATAATACGCGTCAGGTCCGAGACGCCCATCAGCTTCATTAAATTGAAACTCATCACGGGAAAAACATTAAAGGCAAAGAGCATTCCTATCACAATCCATGCTATACCCCGGATAAGCCAGCATGCGTTATAAAAGCCACGCTCCTTCTTTTCTATGAAATCCAGTGCATTAAGTGCCCGCTGAGACTTAAGGCTGCGGTCCGAAGCTTCCAAAGCCATTTTCTCCGTTCCGGAATCTAAAACAGGTTCGTCCTTTGAATCCTCCTCAAGGGCATTCTCATTCACATGTTCAAAGGCAGACTTGGCCAATGCCACAAAAAAATCTAGAAATGTAATAAGACAAATGATAATAACCGTAATCCACGGATGCGTTTCCGTCACCTTTTATTCCTCCGTTCTAAATAAGCTGTATTCACAGCCGGTATATAAGCTTCATATCAGGACATGCACCGGGGCATAAGCAGCCTGTCACTGCACAATTGCCGTGTCCATCAGCCTTTTCTTATAGCCGAGATACCTTAAACAGGCCGTCAGTCCGCTTATAAACCATACAACACCAACGGACCACCAGATTCCCCAAAGGCCTATGGCGGCTATGCCGGTAAGAAGGATCGGAACCGTAAACCGGCCGATGACCTCTACAATTCCATTCAGAAATGCAAAAAACGCATCTCCAAGACCGTTCAGTACTCCCCTGACAACATAAATCAGACCAAGGAAGCCGTAAAACAGGCTTGTAATACGCAACGCCCTTCCACCCATGGCTATCACTTCCTCTTCGTCAACGAAAAGACTGATTATATTATCGCTTAAAAGCTGCATAATTGGAAGCATTAAAACAGAAAAAATTATCATAATTATCAGAGACTGATGAAATCCCTTTTTAACACGTGCATTTTCATGTGCTCCGTAGTTCTGTCCTGCAAAGGTTGACAGCGCCGCACTTATTGTCTGATAGGGCTGGTGAATGACCTGTTCAACCCTGCTCGTCGCCGTAAATGCTGCCATTGCAACCTCGCCGAAATTGTTTACAACCTTCTGAAGTGCCATACAGGAAATGGCAATCAGTGAAAACTGAAGTGAAAGCGGGAAGCCCAGCTTTATGATGCGGACAAATAACACCCTGTTAAAACGGAAATCCTCCTTTTTCAGCCTGAAATAAGTATTTTTCTTAAGGGCATAAAGCAGACAGCATACACCTGAAAGCATTTGGGCAATCAGTGTTGCAATGGCGGCTCCCAGTACACCCATATCAAGTACATAAATGAAATACGCATCCAAACCTATATTCAGGAAGCAGGAAACAATAAGGAAATACAGCGGAGTCTTTGAGTCCCCCAGTGCCCTCAGCATGCTTGAGACGAAATTGTACAGTGAAACAAGGATGATACCTACGCACATGGCACGTACATAGGTTGTTGCATCCTCCAGAAGATTCTCCGGTGTTTCAAGAATTATAAGCAGCGGCTTTGATACAAAAAAGGCTATTATTCCGATAACGAGCGGGAACAGGAACATAATATATGCAGTATTTGCAACACAGTTTTTAACCTTTTTATCCTCTCCCGCACCAAAATACTGTGAGGTTACAATTCCTCCTGCAGAGCCAAAGCCGTTACACAAGGCAAAAAACAGGAAATTTATGGAGTTTGATGCACCAACCGCAGCCAGGGCATCTGAACCGACAAGCTTTCCGACCATTGCGGAATCCACAAGATTATACATCTGCTGAAACAGATTTCCGATAGCCATCGGAACGGCAAAGCTCACTATCAGCTTCATGGGACTGCCCTTTGTCATATTAACAATATTTGTTTTTTCACTCATGATATCTATCCCTTTTCAATTTATAATACGATAACGGCGTTCAAAATACGATATGGCCCGTCAAGCCAGGCTTAAAAAAATATCATATCATTGACGCCCTAATCATAAAATATCCGAGGTGAATATTCAATGTACTATCTGTAAAAAAACATATAGTTTATTATCCGGATTCATCTGCATCGGAACATCTGCCGGAATAATTGTCCGTTTGACTATTACCACTGTTTTTGTTATGATAAAGGATACGGATGTTTATTATTTTACTGCGTATAAGATACACCATATGCAGGGTACAAGGAGCTTTACCATGATATTATCATGTCAGAATATATCAAAAAGTTTTGGAACGGATGTCATTCTTTCAGACATCTCCTTTCATATTGAAGCCGGTGAAAAGGCAGCCATAGTCGGTATAAATGGGGCCGGGAAATCCACGCTTTTAAAAATCATTACAGGAGAGCTTGCTCAGGATTCAGGAATTGTATCGATACAAAAGGGGGCAACACTCGGAATACTGACTCAGACACAGAACCTGACAGAAGGAAATACAATTTACGAGGAGGTCATGTCCGTAAAGGCCGACCTGCTTGCCCTTGAGGAAAAAATCCGCCAGACCGAGCACAGGATGAAATATCTGGAGGGCGAGGAGCTTGAAGCCCTTTTAAATTCCTATGCAAGGATGAACGCTGAATTTGAAAAGGAAAACGGATATGCAGTTAAAAGCGAGGTAACCGGTTGTATAAAGGGACTTGGCTTTTCAGATGAGGAATTCCGGATGAAGGTCGCTACCCTGTCAGGCGGACAGAAAACAAGGGTTGCTCTGGCAAAGCTGCTTTTGTCCAAGCCCGACATCATCATGCTGGACGAGCCTACAAACCATCTTGACATGGATGCCATACGCTGGCTCGAGGGCTTCCTTGCAGCCTACCGTGGTTCCGTTATTCTCGTTGCGCATGACAGATACTTTCTCGACAAAATCGTGACAAAGGTTATTGAAATAGAAAATACAAAGGGGCGCTCCTATGAGGGCAATTATTCAGCCTTTTCCGAGAAGAAAAAGGCCCTGCGTGATGCAATGCTTAAGCAGTATTTCAATCAGCAGCGCGAGATAAAGCACCAGGAAGAGGTTATCGAAAAGCTTAAATCCTTCAACCGCGAGAAGTCCATAAAGCGTGCCGAAAGCAGGGAGAAAATGCTGGATAAAATAGAACGTCTTGAAAAGCCCCGTGAGCTGAATGACGAGATGGATATACGTCTGGAGCCGAATATATTAAGCGGAAACGATGTTCTGACAGTAAAGGGACTTGCAAAGGGCTTTGATGGCGTCAGCCTTTTCAGCAACGTAAATCTTGAGGTCAAACGAGGTGATAAGGTAGCCATCATCGGAAGCAACGGTACCGGAAAAACCACCCTGCTTAAAATACTGAACGGAATCCTGTCGCAGGATGAAGGAAGCTTTAAATACGGTGCAAAGGTTTTTACCGGATACTACGACCAGGAGCACCACGTCCTCGACCCCGAAAAATCAGTTTTTGACGAGATACAGGATACCTATCCCGATATGGATAATACAAGGGTACGCAATGTTCTTGCCTCCTTCCTTTTTACCGGGGATGATGTATTCAAGCTGATAAAATCCCTTAGCGGCGGAGAAAAAGGACGTGTTTCACTGGCAAAGCTGATGCTCGGCGATGCCAATCTGCTCTTTCTTGACGAGCCGACAAACCACCTGGACATTGTATCAAAGGAAATCCTCGAGCAGGCTATCGCAGGCTATCAGGGAACCGTTGTTTATGTATCCCACGACCGTTACTTTATAAATAAAACAGCCACAAAAATATTTGAGCTTGTAAACAACAATTTCATCTGCTTCAACGGAACCTATGATTATTATCTTGAAAAAAGGGAGCTTCTGCTGAAGGCGCAGCTTGAAGAGCTTCATAAGCAAAACTCAGCTTCACAGAAAATTTCCGGGGACCGCGGTTCCGACATACATACGGACGTAAAACAGGATTTATCCTTAAGGACGTCCTCTGATGAAGCCAATACAAACTCAAAGGAGTCCTGGCAGGAGGCAAAAAAGCAGCAGGCAGCCAGACGGAAGCTCGAAAATGAATATTCCGCAACTGAAGCTAAAATTGAGGCCCTTGAAGCAAGAAATGCCGAACTGAACGAAATGCTCCAGGACAGCAGTATCGCCACAAGTCCCGATAAGCTTATGGAAATCACAAGGGAACAGCACGAAAACGAGGCAGAACTTGAAAAGCTTATGGAACGTTGGGAGGAGCTTGCCTCACAGCTTTAAGCCCTGCAAAGACGCATCGTAATTTTAACACATAGTATTCTACAACTGTAGGAGATAAAACAATGAAGCCGCAAAACATAACTGACACAAATAAACCTTCAGCAGTAAGTAATACATCTGATGACCTGCTGACAATTATTGTTCCCTGTTACAACGAGGAAGAGGTTCTCCCTCTTTTCCTTGAGGCAATAATACCTGTACGAAAGGAGCTGTCCTGCAAAAGTGAGCTGCTTTTCATCGACGACGGTTCCTCTGACGGCACACTTGAGCTTTTACGGCAGTATTCTGCGTCTGACGATACAGTCCGTTATGTTTCCTTCTCCAGGAATTTCGGCAAGGAGGCAGCCATTCTCGCAGGTCTAAAGGCTACCCACGGAAATATCTGTGTTCTCCTTGATGCTGATTTACAGCACCCGCCCACACTTATCCCGGAAATGTACTCCGAGCTTAAAAACGGAAATTACGATTCAGTAGCAATGTATCGTTACGACAGAAAAAAAGAAGGCTTCTTCCGCAGAACCTTCTCTTCAATGTTCTTTAAAATATTAAACAGACTTTCAAAAATCGACCTTATAAACGGAGCGACAGATTTCCGTATGATGACACGTCCCATGATAGACGCCATCCTGTCACTTCCCGAAAGCAACCGATTCAGCAAGGGAATTTTCAACTGGGTAGGCTTCAATACCAAATGGCTTCCCTTTGAAACTGCCGAACGTCCCGCCGGTGAATCAAAGTGGTCCTTCAAAAAGCTGGTTTCATACTCACTGGACGCCATCCTCGGATTCTCCGAGGTCCCGCTTAAGCTCTGCTCAAAAATCGGCATTTTCTTCTGCATAATGGCATTTATACTCGGCATTGTATTTTTCATAAAGACACTGATATTCGGCGACCCTGTTGCAGGCTTCCCGTCCCTTTTCATCATGCTCCTTATGCTTGGTGGGATAATGCTCTGCTTCCTTGGCGTACTCGGTCTGTATATATCAAGGATCTATGTTGAGGTCAAAGGACGTCCCGCATATCTTATAAAGGAAACCGAGGAAAACAAATAACAAGGCTTGCAAATCAGCGAAGCCTTGTATCCTCATACTTAGCCCTCGTTTTAAGTACATCCATCACAATGCGTATTCTTTCATCAAGTTCCTTTGCATTTGAAACAACATCAAGACTGACCTCTATATTCGTCATTGTGCGGTCATCAATATCAAGATAATGCTCCTTCAGTACCTCATATTTTGCTTCGGAGCCCTCTGCCTCAAGGAAAAGGACAAGTACAGGAGCAACCGTACCCTCCGGAGTGTTTGCATATGAAGGCGTGGTCTGAATATTCTGCTTCTTTTCCGAAGCCATCTCATAATACTGTGGCGTTTCAGCCTGTATTGCGCCATTATCCTGCTTTAACACATTCTCCATGGCACCTGATTTTTCCTGCTGCTGTTCTCCTGTGCCAAGCGAATCCCGCGGAACCTCAACAAATCTGTACAGCTGGGCCGCATTCGGATATTTGTTCCTGTCAAGCATCTCCGTAAAGCTGTCATAGGCCCTTACAAACACCTCATAGGTTCCGTATAATGCCTGATAAACCACAACCCTTTCCCCTGTTTCACAATCCCTTCCGATATTCAGGACCTGATACAGGTTTCCCTTAAAATGTCTGTAAAGCTTTCCAATTTCTACTGTCATCAGATAAAACCAAACCTTTCCTTTTTCTGTTTTTATGCCCGGCTTTTACTTTTTTCATTTTTTCGGGCAAGATAATAATCTGCATACTCCCTTGTTATGAGCTTATACCGTATCATCAGGTTAAGCTCCTCGCTAAAATCATAACTGAGCATATCCTTATCATCTACCATTGACTGCAGAAGTGTCCTGATCCTGTTCTGGTATTCAGCCTGCGAAATACAGCCGTCTGTCCAGAAAATCCTGTTTTCATAGGCCTTCTTGAAGTAGTCCGAATAATAGCCCTTGATATCAAGCGAGTCAAAAACATGGAAATCGAGGTCAAAGACCTTCAGAAGCTTTCTTACTGAACGGGGTGTAATATAAATGCTTCCGCCAAGGATATAGCAGTTTCTGAACCGGCCCTGCATTCCGACACGGTTTGTCCCATTATAAAAGTTAGGCATCAGCTCTTCAAATATTTCATAGAGCTCCTTATCCTTTTTCAGCTCCTCATAATCCTCCATATGCTTTTCTTCCATATTTTTTTCATAGGTCACACGGGTAAACCTGCCAAGTGACATAGTAATTGTACGGAGCGTCTTTTCCACAAGAATGATGCTCACAGTTTTCCCCTTGACCTGAACATACGCAGGAGTTTTTACGGCAGAAGCCCTTTTACACTCCTCTATAAAAATCGGAGTATTCTTTTTATTGCCGCCTCTGACCTTCAGAAGCTTTTTCCTTTCACGAAGCTGTTTTGCGGTCGGAACAACAGCCTCAATCACACTTCTGCGTTCAGCAGGCTTATCCGTATCCCAGTAACTGTCATTCTCTGTGGCGTCCGCTTCATTATTCTCGTTTTGTTCTACTGCTGTCTCCTCTGTATTTTCCTCATCAGACCATGCTATATGAATAGCCTTTTTAGATTCAGAAGCTTCAGCCTCAGCGGTCCCCTTATCTGTATTCTTCTGTGTCGGCCGGATTACATCCCCTTTGTTCTTTTGCACACTGGCAGTACCCTTATTTTCCACAATTTCATCTACAATAATATCATTCTGCCATTCCGGAACATAGCCTGCATTTTCACGCGCTACGGGAACACCCTGTTTCCGCTCATCCTCTGTATTTTCCTTCCCGTCATTTTCGTCAGGCTCCTTTGGAGCAAAGGAAATTGACATCATAATAACAAGACCTCCGATCAGAAGCAGCGCACCGATTCCCATCGGAACAAGAGCCCTGCCGAAAATCCCGTAGATAAGTAAGCCACCACCGCTCAAAATAAGCAGCGGGATAACTATCAGAATCATTTTTGTTTTCAGGCTGCCATACCGTAATGCCAGAAAAATCCTCTTCATCCGTCCTCCAAATTATCAAATAAATGCTCAAATAAATGTATATTTCATTTTGCCGTTTTAACCGCTATTTTCATCTGTGCAACATCCTCATCCGAAACCTGCTCCTCCGAGTAGCGCGCCTTCTCATATATACCGGCCATACCCTCTGCCTTCAGTGCCCGCTCGCACTCCCTGGAGGTATACCTGTTAAGTGAAGAAACAGACCTTTCCCCTATTATCTGCCTGCTTTTAGACCGTATCGTTTTATAAAACATTCGTCTGACCTTTGCCTCATTTGAGCGGCCGCGCGGTCCCTTTTTCCCGAAGACGATGGAACGTTCAACCTTTATTTTTTCACGTGTTTCCACTGTGCCCTCATCCTGCGTCCCGGACTTTTTAAACTGCGCAATAATCCATCTGATAAGCTTCCTTACCAGACCAATAATATAAAACAGAAGAACTGCAAAAATAATAAGAAGAAAAATAGCACTGATTATTTCAGCAGCAGGATTTTCCGTCGGTGAATCCGGCAGGTAATCCTGCCGTGTCATTAATTCCGACTCAATCTTTGTTTCGGGATTGTTATCCGCCCTGCTTCCAAAAAATCCAAAAATTATGGCAAGTATTATCCCCGGCAGCTTTAGGATGCCCTTTACTATTTCATCCATCTCCTCCGCGTTTGGAATGACAAATAAAACTGCCACGGCAAATACGGACATACCAAGTACAATAAGCATTCCCGACTTCAGCATATCCTTAAATGGCATATATCCGGTACTGTCAGCATTCATGCGGACAAAGGAAAGGAACCTTTCAAGATAAAGCTGGATAAAATATATACCGGACATAATTATAAGAATATAGCAGAACAGACTGTTGTACTCACGTATTTCGTAATAATTCATGACAAGCACAACCGCAAGTGCAATTCCCAGCGAAAAATAAATCGATATTGCCTTATCCTCAACAATCTTCTGGTAATGCCTGTATACCGAAACAATCATAAAAACCATAGTGCTGACCGAAATGATTACATCATGGGCAACATCTCCCGAAAATACAAATATGACCAGTCCAAGAACAGCCAGATGAAGTATGAATGAAATCGCGAGATTCGTGATATATCTCCGTATTAAATAAAAACCATACATGATAATACCACAGAGTCCCCATTCTATAAGACTCAGGCTGCTACAGCCGGCATAAGAGCCTAAAAAAAGGGTAAGTGAAAAAGCCACCGGAAAAAAACTCCACTGGTTAAGCTGAATAATAAGAAAATTTTCTATGGCAGACAACAAACCTGTTTTCACTTAATATCTCCTATATACCTGTAAGCCCTGAAGCCCGTGAAATAATCAGTACAAAAACTATTTCCACATCGGAATTACTATCAGTTTTGCGGCAAGCTCTGACGGAAGCTTCGGCTTTGTTTTTTCATATGACGGATAAAACCAGATAAAATCATTACCTGTATTCATCAGGTATGACGTCAGAAAGCTGACAAATTCTTCATCACAGAAGGGCGAAACAATGCAGTCGCAGGAATATGCCTCATTTTCTGTCATAATGGTCTTAAATGCCTCTGCAAAATCCCGGGCCGGCTTGTCAAGGTCCACTCTGGACATTGAACGGAAAACCTCGTGCTCATACAGCCTTCCGGAGCTCTTGCCCATCCTGATTATATCGCCTGAAAAGCAGTCCGTTCCATTACAGTAAAAGGCAAATTCCATGCCGTTTGCCGCTATCATATGTATAATTCCGGCAGCAATGTTAAACGAAGCCTCTGTCTCGGCATTCTGCTTCCAGACTCCCGTATCATTAACATTCAAAAACAGCCTGACATAACGTACACATGTATAATCATGAAGATTAACCCGCAGCTCGCCTGTTTTTGCTGTTGCCTTCCAGTTGACATCCTTCATTGAATCGCCTGACTGATATTCCCTTATTCCCCTGTAGGTAAAGGGATCGTCCAGAAGATGACGCTTACAGTACATTTCCCCGTTTATCAGCTGCATTGACATGGTCAGCTCTGCAGATTCATAGGGCTTTGGAAGTACGTACAGCTCACTGTGGACGTTCACACCGCCCGCCAGCAGTTTCGACATAAAGAGGTCATTTGAAATCATTTCAATTGAATCAATGCTGTATACTCCCCTCTTTTCCGCAACAAACCTCATTTTCCGCACGATTTTTTCACGACATCCGACACGGAAAGCATCATGACGGTAATATTTGTCGGTACTCTGGGAACTACCGCAGTTATCAAATTTCAAATGACTGTTGGTAATAAATTTAACCCTCAATATCGGAAGCGGAAGGATTTTATCGTTTATTACGGTTTCAACCAGCCGTCCCGTCTCACCCTCATATAATTCCTTCTCGTCAAAATCAATATCCGCAAGCAGCTTTTTATACCAGTTCTTCTCGTAAACCAGACGCTGCAGCAGAAACATCAACCCGATAACAGCCCCGATTATTACTATTTGTGCCACTATTAAAAGTCCTCCGTAGGTACCTGTACGGAACCGAGTATATCATTAAAAATCTCATCGGCATTTTTTGTGCCAAAGCCTGTAATCAGCCTGTGTGACAGACAGGGCTTTGCAACAGCCTTAACATCATCAGGTGTGACATATGACCTGCCCTCAAGACAGGCATATGCCTTTGCGCAACGCAGAAGTGACAGGCTTCCACGCGGACTTACGCCAAGGATTATTTCACCGTTGCTTCGTGTTGCTTCAACAATATCAACAATATATTCACGTACACAGGCTGATACCCTGATTGAATTCGCCTCACGGCGCACCTCAAATAAATCCTCAGCCGTAACAACATTTTCAAGCTCATCAAGCGGATCCTTTTCCATATAACGGTCCAGGATTTCAAGCTCCTGTGCCCTATCCGGAAGCCCGACCGAGAGCTTCATTATGAAACGGTCAAGCTCAGCCTCCGGCAGCGGGAAAGTACCTGCACTTTCAACAGGGTTCTGGGTAGCTATAACAAAAAACGGTGCTTCAAGCTTCATGGTTTCGCCGTCAATAGTGACCTGCCGTTCCTCCATACACTCAAGGAGACCTGCCTGTGTTCTGGGAGTTGCCCTGTTTATTTCATCCGCAAGGAGAATATTCGTGAAAACCGGTCCCTTTCTCAATATAAACCTGTTCTTTTCACGGTCAAAAATATTGATGCCGGTGATATCGCCCGGCAATAAATCCGGTGTAAACTGTATTCTTGAAAAGGCTCCCTTCAGTGAACGCGCGAGCGCCTTCGCAAGCTTTGTTTTTCCCGTACCGGGAACATCCTCAAGCAAAACATGTCCATCAGCAACCAATGCCGTAATCATCAGCTTAATCTGTTCGTCCTTCCCGATGATTACCCTTCCTATGTTTTCAGTCAGTTTACCTGCAAATTCCAATCCTATGCTCATATAAGTATTTTCCTTTTCTAAAAATTTACCTGTTCATTACTGTTCACGGCTGTTCATATATTTTGATATTTCATGCTCCAGTTCGTCTGCCCCGATCGGCTTTGAAAGATACCCGTCAAAGCCCGCTTCGATATACATTTTTTCAGCACCGTTTACCGCATTTGCAGTAAGTGCAATTATCGGAACGGAGGCATTCGGATTGTTTTCCATGGACTTAATGCGCTTCATCGTCTCTATACCGTCCATTGCAGGCATCATATGGTCCATGAAAATAATATCATATCTGTTTGCTTCTATAAGCTTAAGTGCTTCAAAGCCGCTTTCCGCCTTATCAATTGATGCCTCGGTTTTCTTCAGCAGTGCAGTCAGTACTACAAGGTTGGTCTTTACATCATCAACAACAAGAAACCTTGCTTCGGGGTAAACATAAAGCGGCGCATATTTTTCCCGTTTCCCGGGCTTTTCCGCAGCCTTTACTATCAGCCCTACCGGTACACGGTCACTTATTTTCTGAGGCAGGGAAACAGTAAAGCAGGAGCCCCTTCCCGGCATACTCTCAACACTGACCGTTCCTCCCATAAGGTCGAGAAGCTGCTTCGTTATACTAAGTCCAAGACCTGTACCCTCAATGGTTTTTACCAAACCGGCTTCAAGACGTTCAAAGGAGCTGAAAATTTTAGGAAGATTGTTTTCGGAAATCCCCATTCCCGTATCGGTAACGGATATTTTCAATATAACAATATCCGGCTCCTCAATTGATGTCATTCCCACATCAAGCCTTATACTACCCTTTTCCGTATACTTGACGGCATTGGTCAGCAGATTAATGATGACCTGACGTATTCTCATTTCATCACCGATAAGTACCGAAGGAAGCTGTTCATCATTATGAATTGAAAATTCAAGTGCCTTCTCCTGTGCCCTGTTCTCAATCAGGTTTTTGCAGTCCAGAATCATTTTCTTCAGACTGTATTCCGAATTTATTATCTCAAGCTTACCGGATTCAATCTTCGAAAAATCCAGAATATCATTTATGGTTGATAAAAGAACAGCGCCTGCAGCCTTAACCTGTCCGGCATACCCGATTACATTGTTATCCGTACTTTCACGGAGAATCATCTCATTCATGCCAAGCACGGCATTCATCGGTGTCCTCAGTTCATGTGACATTTTAGCGAGGAAATCCGACTTGGCCCTTGTTGCAACCTCCGCCTCCTGCCTTGCCTTCTCAAGCTCGGACATGGTTTTCATCAGCTTTGCATAGTCAGGTGTTTCTATTACAAACAGAAGGGCCATACATCCGAAGGTTGAACAGATATATGTAACAAGTATGTTGGGGAAGAACAGCATCTGAAGCAGCATTCCTATAAGCGAGCACGGACCGAAGAACATAATCGCAAAAAGCTGCTTCGGCTTCAGCTTCTTCCTGTAAACAATGGCCATGATAAAGCCGTTCAGCATATAATAACCCGGAATATAAAATCCAAAGTTATGTAACGGGCCAAAACAGTAGGAGCCATCCTCAAAATAAAAAAGCATCCCCGTAAAAATATTGGCAATCAGAAAGGCAAAATACAGGATTGCAATCACATCCCCTATTTTATCATTCAGATTGTGCTTTTTTGTCTGAAAAATAAATACACTGACATATCGCTGATAGGTGTACCCGGCGAACAGAGAGACTACAAAAAACAGGGTATTTAACGCCACATTCAGCCCGACAGGAATAACATATGCGCCTGTATTCGTCCATCCGGTTACGGCATCAAGTATAGCACCGAAAAGCAGGGCAACGGTAAGTGTACAATACTTTCCGTTACTCAGGGTATTTGCAGTAAATCGTAACAGACTAAACAATAAAATAACTGAACATATAGCCGCAGAGGCTATATCAAAATCAATATTATAATTCATAGTCCTTCCCCATTCACAATGAGCCTATAACTCAAATAACACTATTGTCTTTTCCGAAAGCACTGTCTTCCACTGTATTTTTATTTCACATGGATATTTTAATTTTAGTATATGAGACCAAAATAATCAAGCATTCTTTCTGCCGGCCGTTTCAATGTTGTTCTTGATAATATATGAATATTTGCTATAATATAGTTGTATTTTTTCTTGTAAAATGCGTGTATCCGGTCGGGGCATTTTTTTAGGTCCCGATATCATAATATGGTGGCAGTGTGAAAAAACATATACGCAAATTATTCACACATACAATTTGAGTCGCGAGCTCCTCGAACTGTATCCGTCAGCCACTCGTAAAACTCGCGTCATGAGGATTTTTATGTCAGGTTCATCATTTGGTAAAATATTCAGAATCACTACCTGGGGGGAGTCCCACGGTTCAGGAATAG
Organism: Lachnospiraceae bacterium; assembly: GCA_045627205.1. GTDB lineage: Bacteria > Bacillota > Clostridia > Lachnospirales > Lachnospiraceae > RUG11977. The sequence continues at coordinate 1,350 of JAZQNG010000151.1, read as the reverse complement.
GTGTGGTTATAGACGGCTGTCCTTCGGGAATACAGCTTAACGAAGGCTTAATACAGGATTATCTGAACAGACGCAAGGCGGCTGCCACCCCCTTCTCGACTCCCCGCACAGAAAATGATTTTGTAGCAATACATTCCGGTGTATTCAATGGCGTAACCACCGGTACCCCTATCGCACTTTCCGTGACAAATTCCGGAATAATGTACAACAGCTATTCAGAACTGGCTGATTTATACCGTCCCGGACATGCAGACTATACCTTTGACCGGAAATACGGTGTCCGTGACTACCGCGGCGGAGGACGTTCCTCCGGACGTGAAACTGTTGCCCGTGTCGCAGCAGGTGCTGTTGCCACCGCCATTTTAAAGAAGCTTGGGATTACCTTCTGCACCTATGTGAGCAGTATCGGTCCCATCAAAATTTCATACTCAAATTCTTCACTTGATAATCTTGCCTCAAGCTCCCTCAATATGCCCGATGACGAGGCTACGAAAAGAGCTGAGGAATATCTGATGGAGATAAAAAATGCCGGTGATACGGCCGGTGGGGTTGTTGAATGTCTTGTTTCCGGAATGCCTGCAGGAATAGGCGAGCCTGTATTTGACAAGCTTGACGCCAATCTTGCCAAGGCAGTAATGTCCATCGGCTCGGTAAAGGGCTTTGAAATCGGTTCCGGCTTTGAGGCCTCAACAATAAAGGGTTCTGAAAACAACGACCTTTTTTATAAGGACGAGAATGGTAATATTTCCAAAAAAACCAACAACGCAGGAGGTATTTTAGGTGGTATAAGCGACGGCTCGGAAATCGTTCTGCGTGCCGCCTTTAAGCCGGTTCCCTCAGTTGCCCTGAAGCAGTCAACCGTCGATAAAAACGGAAAGACAAAGGAGCTTGAGATACCCAAGACAAACGATATCTGTATCGTGCCAAGGGCCTGTGTTATAGTCGAGGCTATGACTGCCATCACTCTTGTAGACATGCTTTTTGAAAATATGTCTTCAAAAATAGACAGTGTAGTTAATTTCTATAATAAATCCGGTTATCTTTTATAGTTGAGCATAACAATCCTTTTTGAGCAGTAAACTTTCCCATCGATTCCGAGGGAATAATGAGTTGTCCTAACGGAAGGGCATTTACGTTCCTTTACCGCAGCCATGTAAAAGGAAATCAGCAATCTATACATAAAGCAAGGGCGTGTAAAAAATGATTTCTCATTTTTGATATGCTCCCTTCTAGGTAGACAAGTGAAATAATAAAAAACTTGTTTACTTGGAAGGGGGCATGTTTTTTTGTCTAATAGTTTTACACCTGAAGAAAAGATACAGATAGTTCTTGAGTATAAATCAGGAAAAG
>JAZQNG010000150.1:0-29036 GCA_045627205.1 Lachnospiraceae bacterium | reverse complement strand
AATCTCTATAAAGCCTATGATAAGCAGTTAATTACTTTAACTCTGAGAAGTACTTGATTGTACGAACCATCTGGCTTGTGTAGCTGTTCTCATTGTCATACCATGAAACTACCTGTACAAGGTTGTCAGCGCCAACCATTGTCTGTGTAGCATCAAAGATTGAACCATATGTGCTGCCAACGATATCTGAAGAAACGATTTCATCCTCGTTGTAGCCGAATGACTCTGTTGCAGCTGCCTTCATAGCTGCGTTGATTTCTTCCTTAGTAACTGACTTCTCTACTGTAGCAACAAGGATTGTTGTTGAACCGGTAGGGGTAGGAACACGCTGAGCTGAGCCGATAAGCTTGCCATTTAACTCAGGGATAACAAGGCCGATAGCCTTTGCAGCACCTGTGCTGTTAGGAACGATGTTAACAGCGCCTGCTCTTGAACGACGAAGGTCACCCTTTCTCTGAGGACCATCGAGGATCATCTGATCGCCTGTGTAAGCATGGATTGTGCTCATGATACCTGACTTGATGCCAGCGAGATCGTTAAGAGCCTTAGCCATGGGTGCTAAGCAGTTTGTTGTACATGAAGCTGCTGAAATGATTGTATCTTCAGGCTTAAGTTCCTTGTGGTTTACATTGTAAACGATTGTAGGAAGATCGTTACCAGCGGGAGCTGAAATAACAACCTTACGAGCGCCGGCATCAATATGAGCCTGTGCCTTAGCCTTGCTTGTATAGAAACCTGTACACTCAAGAACTACGTCAACCTTAAGCTCGCCCCAAGGAAGATCCTTTGCATTAGGCATAGCATAGATTGTGATCTCCTTGCCATCAACTGTGATAGAACCGGGAGTAACAACTGTCTTTCCATCCTCACCAAGAACTGAATCCTTGTATGAAACCTTGTCTGCTAATGCATACTTACCCTGTGATGAATCATACTTTAAAAGATGAGCAAGCATCTTGGGTGAAGTTAAATCGTTGATAGCAACTACTTCATAACCTTCTGCACCAAACATCTGTCTGAATGCAAGACGACCGATACGGCCGAAACCATTAATTGCAACTCTTACTGCCATTGTGTAAATCCTCCTGATTTTTTTTAATTGTTTATCTCTTTGGAAAACAATTATAATAAATATATTTGATTAAATGCCACAGCATTTCAACTGTGACTTTTAAACCAACCTTGTGTATTTTACCAACGAAACGGCAAAATTTCAAGTAGAAATATGATTTTTCATAAAAAATCGTAAAAAATACCAATAAATCATAATTTTTTACATAATTTTTAATGGATTTTTACACCCGAAATTCTGACATCCGTCAAAAATCAATATTTGTCCTGATTTTCATCTGAAAAAGCATTTTCCTCAAGCTCCTGAGCTTCAGCCTCTTCCTCGCTTAAAATCCTTACTTTTCCTGTTGCAAGCTCCTCTACGGCAATTGAAAGAGGCTTGTTGCATTTTGCGGTTGCATATGTATCAGCACCATCAATAATCTGTCTTGCCCTCTTTGCGGTTGCAAGAACAATTGAATATCTGCTGTTTACAACAGGCTGGGTATTGTTTGCTTCACTACCTGAATTAACTACCTGCATTAAATCTGTGTATGACGGATGTAACATATCTTTTCTCCTTTGATATTAATTAATTTCTTCACACTTCTGACACCGTTATGATATTATTCGATATTCTGAATCTGCTCACGTACCTTTTCGATTTCAGTCTTAAGATCGATGGCCGTATTTGTGATTTCAAGGTCACTTGATTTTGAAAGGATGGTATTTGCCTCCCTGTTCATTTCCTGTGCGATGAAATCAAGCTTTCGTCCTACATTATCAGACTGTTCAAGAGTATCAATCATATTTTTGATATGTGCACGGAGTCTGACAGTCTCCTCATCAACACATATCTTATCAGCGAAAACGGTAATTTCCGTTGCCAGAATGCCCTGATCAATGTTGGTATTGCCGAGCAGCTCCTCAACCTTTGCATAAAGGCGGTTTCTGTATTCATCCACTACCTCAGGCGAACGCTTTTCAATAAAATCAATCCAGGAAATCATTCCCTCAAGCTTCTGCAGAAGATCCTTCTTCAGATGCTCACCCTCTACAATCCTTGAGCTGACAAACTTTTCAGAGGCCTGTTTAATTGCGTCCTCAATGAAATTCCAAAGCTCACCTTCATCAACCTGCTGCTCTTCAAGAGTGAATACATCAGGGAATCTTGCTATTGAAAGAGCATTTACAGAGCTGTCGATATTGAACTGACCGCCGATTTTTGAAATAAGTTCAAAATACTCCTTAGCAATATCCTCGTTATATTTTACGCATTCCCTTCCCTCGGTATAATCCTCATAGGTAATGAAAATGTCAACCTTACCACGGGAAATATAGTTCTTCAAAAGATTTCTTATGGCAGATTCAAAGAAATTGAGCTTTTTCGGCATTTTCAGGCCTATTTCACAATATCTGTGATTAACAGCCTTCATTTCAACCGTAATTTTTCTCGTTTCGGTCTCTGATTCATATCTGCCAAAACCTGTCATACTTTTTAGCATGGGGTTCCTCCAAATATCAGTATTGCAAAAACCAATTAATTATATTTTGATTTTTATCAATAGTCAAGTCGATTTTATTGCTTTTTTATAATTTTCAATCAAAATTGCATAATTTGATACAAGTATCAAAAGAACAATATTTTTCGCAAAGCCCGCTTTTAAAAAAACATCGGACTTATAAAATCATGTGAAATAAACAATCTCTTCATCTGCAGGAGCGGAATCCTCAAGCTTTGTAACGTAAAGTACAGGACCACGTCCGCGATATTCACGTCTGAACTCCACCTTCAGCTTTGCCTCAACATAAATCCAGTCCCTGTTCTGATGCTTTGCAAGAAAATCTGCATACGCAGACGGAATCCTTGAGGTAAAGCCGATAAACCCGATATCGTTAGCACAGCACTGCATAGCAAAACGACCGGGTACAAAGGTATCCATGGGCATTTTCTTATCCCTGTAAAACATTGCCTTAAAGCACATGGTCTTTCCTTCATACTTCTTTGCATAATCCAGTGCATCAAGATACCAGAGACCGAAATCATCATCATGAAGCTCGATTCTGTCTGCACTTACATCAAAGGGCAGCTCATCCTCTTCCTCCTGATTCATGTCTATGCCGTCCTCAGCTTCATAAATCAGCTGTGCCTTACGGTTTACCGGCTTGACGGTTCTTCTGATATCAAGCTTTTTAGTATCTGCCTTACATCTGTTGAATATAATCGTATCCGAGTATTTTATCTGCTCCATCATCATGGAACGCATGTTACTCACATAATTCATAAAGGTTGATGCATCAACAAGGGTAATTATCTGAACCATGGTCCAGCCCTTAGGTACATCCATATCAAGGAAATCCGCCATCTGCCATACACCGTTAAGCTCCACGATAACCTTGTCGGGATGATATTCGGCATTGACCTTATTCAGAAAATCCTTTGAAAATTCTTCCCTTGATTCAACATTTTCAATAAAAATATTCTTTTTGTTCAGCTTTGCCTCGTCGTACTCCTCCTCACCCTCTTCACATACAATCAGCAGGATACGGTCTCCGTTTATGAATTCCTCATCCTCAAGCGTAGTTTTGATAAAGGTGGTTTTTCCGGACTCAAGAAAGCCGTTAATCATATATACAGGTATATCCAAAACATTCACCATTTACAGGAGCGTAGCAGGCTGCTAATATTCCGGACCGGTGCGCTCCCGTCGCCAATCCTGTGTAAAAGCATATTTACACAAAAACAATACATCATCCGTTAAAACAGTTCCTTAATCTTCTGCTCGTTAATCTTGCTTCCGATAACGCAGATTTTACCGATTACATCGGCGCTGCCGCGTCTGATATCCGACTCCTCGGGAACATAGTCAAAATGAATCCACTCACCTTCAGTTGCCTGAACAATACCCTTTGCACGAAGGATGATTCCATACTCCTCTGCATTGTCAAGCTTCTTAAGGATCTCTGCGATTTCACTCTCGTTAAACTTTCTTGTTGATTCGATACCGACGCTCGTAAATACCTCATCTGCATGGTGATGATGGTGATGGTGGTGATGATGCTCATGCTCTTCCTCATCGTCATCGTCATCATCGTCATCATGGTGATGGTGATGATGCTCGTGCTCTTCCTCATCGTCATCATGGTGATGGTGATGATGCTCATGCTCTTCCTCATCGTCATCATGGTGATGATGGTGATGCTCATGCTCTTCCTCATCGTCGTCATCGTGATGATGGCAGCATTCCTCTCCGTCGTGATGATGATGTCCGCACTCGGGGCAGATTCCGGCAGCCTCAAGAAGCTCCTCCTCAAAGGAGGATTTTTCCTCCATAGCCGCAAGAATCCTTGCTCCGTCAAGCTCGTCCCAGGGAGTTGTAATAAGGACGGCCTTGTCATTATGCTCACGAATAAGCTGAACGGCAGTTGCCAGCTTTGCTTCGTCAATATTCTTAGTCCTGCTTAAAATAATGGTTTTTGCGTATTCAATCTGATTATTGAAAAACTCTCCAAAATTCTTCATGTACATCTTGCATTTTGAAGCATCAACAACTGCTATGAAATTATTGACCATGATTCCGGCATCCTCTGCAACATCAGCAATGGCCTTAATTACATCTGAAAGCTTACCGACGCCTGAAGGCTCAATAATGATTCTGTCAGGGGTAAACTGCTTCATAACCTTTTTTAACGCCTCACCGAAATCACCGACAAGCGTACAGCAGATACAGCCTGAATTCATTTCGGTAATCTCAATACCCGAATCCTTTAAGAAACCGCCGTCAATACCGATTTCTCCGAATTCATTCTCAATAAGCACAAGCTTCTCACCCTTAAATGCCTCAGCAATAAGCTTCTTGATGAGTGTTGTCTTTCCTGCTCCCAGAAATCCTGAGAAAATGTCTACCTTTGTCATAATAAACGCATCTCTTTTCTTTATATTTTCCGGTTTCCCGGTTTATCTTGCATAATAGCTTTCAGTAAATTTTTCAACACCATCAGCAATACCGATGGATATTTTTTCCTGATAATCAGGCGAATTCAGGTTATTGGCCTCCTTTTCATTGGAAATATAACCACATTCAATGATAACTGCAGGCATTGTTGTTTTACTGGTAACAACAAGATTTGTCCTGTAGCTGGTACCTCTGTTTGGTGCACCCGTTGTTTTGCTCGCACATTCACAAATTGCATCCCCGAGCTCGGTGCAGCCATGCCTGTCATAGGTCCATGCCTCAATTCCGCATATCGAATCATAGCCGTCAACCGAATTCTGATGAATGCTGACAAGGCATAACGGATTGTCAAGACCGTTGGCAAGTGAAGCCCTCTGTGTCAGACCGACAAACTCATCATCGGGACGTGTAAGGAAAACACTGTATCCGCGCATTTCAAGTTCGTCCCGAAGCTTATACGAAACAGCAAGATTAATATCCTTTTCAATGACACCGTTGTCCTCGGCTCCTCCGTCAAATCCGCCATGACCGGCATCAACAATTACCAGTCCCTTGCTCCCCTTTTCTATACCTTCATATTTCTGCTTTCTGGCATCCTTTTTAACTGTTTCCTTTTCATTGGGATCGATCAGGAAAAATGCCTCTTTTTCCGCTTCAACCGAATTAATGTTCTCAACCAGCGAAAGATTCCGTCCGTCCTCTGCAAAATCAACGTAAGTGATATTTTCAATATGCCTGTTATACAGATATTTTATGCCTCTGTAGCCCAGATAGATGACGGCAAAAACAGACAATACAAAAAAACCAAGCAAACAAAGCGCACGTATCTGTTTCTGTTTTCTGCGTTTTCGTTTGAAGGCAATATATCTTGCACGTCTTTTTGCATCAGCATCTTGATCACATGGTGCTTGATATGACATAAGGATACCTCTTAACAAAGCTCCACATATCATCGGTCAGATCACCGTGCGTTACCCTGAGATTAACCTTAATCATGATAATATCATAATTATTTTCCCGTTTGGAAACCGACGATATGGAAAGCTGAGAATCTAATTTCTTAAGCTCCGAAATAAATTCATCCATTACTTCGTTTTTATTGTCTATTACAAAGGTAACCTCCTTCATTGAGGAACCTTCGATTTTAATAAACGTATTATGGAGCGCATACTGAATAAGGCCGATCAGCAGAGTTGAGAAAACACCTATAATATACAGTCCGCATCCAAAACAGAGACCTATTCCCGAAACAGCCCAGATACCCGCGGCTGTTGTCAGTCCGCGAATGGCTTTACTGCGTACAAAAATCATTCCTGCCCCAAGAAAACAGACACCTGTTACAAGGTTGCTGGAAATTCGTGAAACATCGACGCTTGTGCCGTCAATCTGCAGTACATCGAAGAAGCCATACTTGGAGCATATTGCATAAACACATGCTGCCAAAGCAACCATTATATGAGTCCTCATTCCTGCTTCCTTCAGACGGCGTTTTCTTTCATACCCGACCAATGCACCGGTCAGACATGAAAATACAAGTCTAAGCACCAGTTCAAGCTGAAAGGGCAGGCTGAAAATATCACTGATAATGTTTTGTCCCGGCACAACCGTACCTCCTACGATATAGTCTTTTCATTTCCCCATAAAACACCATTATGGTTTATTTTACTCCAGAAAACACGAAAAAGCAAGCAAATCCATACTTCAGTCATTAATATTCTGTTACCTGTCCAAACATATTGCCAAATACCTTAAAAAGCCTACAGGCACTCAACGAGATTAAATCCCGCCTCTTCTATTACATTCATGAATTCAACCGCATCATACTCCCTTGTGGTCTCTACGGCTGCAGTTTTCGTTTCAAGGTCAACGTTGCACGATAACACACCATCCATCTCACTGATTACCCTTTCAACCTTTGCCTTGCATTTTTCACATTTCATTCCGTCAATAACAAGCTGAACAGTCATTTTAACCTCCCTGCCATGCAGCGGTCCACCGCTGCATATTATCTTTTTTTATTGAAATATCTTAACCTGAGTGCATTTGAAACCACAAAAAGTGAACTGAGTGACATACAGACTGCACAAAGCATAGGATTGAGCTTTATACCGAACACAGGGTAAAGTGCTCCTGCTGCAACCGGAATTCCGAGCAGATTGTAGAAAAACGCCCAGAACAGATTCTGCTTTATATTCCTCATGGTTGCCCTGCTGAGACCTATCGCCGCTGAAGCCGCGCACAGTTTATCCCCTGTTATGACTACATCTGCCGAATCAATTGCAATATCAGTACCGGAGCCTATGGCAATACCTGCATCAGCCCGCATAAGTGCAGGTGCGTCATTTATTCCGTCACCTACCATAATGACTCTATGTCCTTCCTCCTGCAGCTTCCGGAGCATGCCCTCCTTATCAGCAGGTGAAAGTGAGGCATGGTATCTGCTGATTCCTGTCCTGTCAGCAATTTCCCCTGCTGTCCTCTCATTATCACCGGTTAACATTATAACACTCATTCCAAGTTTTTCAAACTGTCTGACTGCCTCTGCGGCATCCGGCCTTAGGGAATCACTTATTGCAAAAATACCGATTGCCCTTTTATTTAATGCCGCAAAAAATACGGTACAGCCCTTTGAAAGGTTTATTTCTGCCGCCTCCATTAGTTCAGGCCCTATATATACATCATTCTGCTTCATCAGGGATAAATTTCCGCACAGAATAATGTCATCGTCCTTTTTAACAGACAGTCCTCCTCCAGGAATATCCTCTGCAATAAAATCTGATGAAAAACCATCAAACAAATTGTAAAGTTCAAACAGCTTCCTGTTCTTAGTGTCTGTGCAGGCCGTATCGGAATACTTCTTTTCCATGGACCTTATGGCAATGCTGCCGACCTTTTCACCGTATCCCGCAACAGCCCTTCCGATCGGATGTACAGAAAGCTGTTCAATTCTTCCTGTCAGCATTACAAGCATAGAACGGTCAATTCCCTCAGCCGCTTTAGTTTCAACAACCTTCAGTTCTCCTGCGGTAAGGGTACCCGTCTTATCCAAAACCACAGTGTCACATTTGTGAAGCTTCTGAAGCCCCTCAGCAGATTTTATCAGAATACCCATTTCAGCACCTCTGCCGGTACCTGCCATAACAGCCGTAGGAGTAGCAAGTCCTAAGGAGCACGGGCAGGATATTACCATGACTGAGACCCCCATTGAAACGGCAAATGAAAAATCCGCACCTGAAAGAAGCCAAATAAAGAAAACAATAATGGCAATTCCCAATACTGCCGGGACAAAAATCCTGCTTATCCTGTCAGTCAGACGCTCTATCGGAGCCTTTGTTGACGAAGCCTCCTCTACAAGTCGTATTATCTCCGCGAATAGTGTATCCTCTCCTGTTTTTTCAGCCCTCATCCTGAAATAGCCCTGGACATTTATGGTTGCTTCAAAAACGCTGTCACCCGTTTTCTTTTCAACAGGCAGACCTTCACCGGTAAGCATGGCTTCATTAAGGCTTCCGTTACCGAAAACAATGCTGCCGTCACATGGAACAGCCTCACCGTTTTTTACCGCAAGTATATCTCCGGGCATGATTTCAGAAATATTGATTTCAACCTCACCCGATACTCCGTTATTATTCTCCGGAGGAATGTACCTGAGTGCTTTTGCAGGTCTTAAGCTTATAAGTCTTGTAAGTGCCGACTTTGTCTTTTCACGTGAACGTTCCTCAAGGTACTTTCCGATGGAAATAAAGGCCGGAATCATTCCTGCCGATTCATAAAAAAGCCTTCCGGCAATTTCAGACGCTAAGGCACCATTGCCATTCAAGACTTCAGCAGCCACACCTACTGAAAGAACTGCACTGTAGACAAAGGAAATCGAAGATCCCACAGCTATAAGTGAATCCATATTGGGGCTTAATCTGAAAAGATTCCTGAAGCCGTTTACATAATATTTAAAATTGATAAGAATAATTGCTAATGAAAGTACTGCCTGAAAAGCAGTATATATTACAGGCGATTCAATGCGGCTTATGACAGAAGGAACGGGCAGCCCTATCATCTGTCCCATAGCGGAATAAGCCAGAATAACAAGTAAAACCACTGATAATATCAGCCGTTTAACCCGTCTGTCCCCGACAGCCTGAAGGAAGGATCTGTTTCCCCTTAGGCCACCTTCCACAGGCTTTTCTTTGTTCATCTGCTGTCCCGTTACTTCAAATGCTTCAAGCGGTTCCGCAATATAGCCCACCTTTTTAACGGCCCCGATGACAGCTGCCTTCAGCTCCCCATCAGATAAATCTGTTTCAGGGGAAAGCTCCGTAATCATCCTTCCTGTCAGAAGATTTACTGAAACCGAAGAGAAAATATTCAGTTTTTCAACAGCCTGCTGAACCCTGGTGCTGCAGGCCGCGCAGCTCATTCCGGACACCATAAAATACATTTTCATATGTATGCCCTCCTTCTGAAAGAAATTATGCAAAGGGACGGTGTCAGGCCATCATACCATGAATGCCTGACATCGCCCCCTGATGTCTAAATATAATATAAACAGCTTTTATTCTGTTCTGAGTTCAACTACAGGGTCCTTCTTTGCTGCTACCCTTGACGGAAGAAGTCCTGCAATAAGCGTAAGAACCATACTGATTCCTACAAGAATTACTCCTGCCATAGGAGGCAGCTGAGCAATACCGCTGATATCCGTCAGATTAAGGATGATTGCATTTATAGGTATCAGAAGTATCAGTGTTACCGCTATTCCGAGCAGACCGGCACTGAAGCCGATTATAAGTGTTTCAGCGTTAAATACACGCGAGATATCCTTCTTCGAAGCACCGATTGCACGAAGGATACCGATTTCCTTTGTACGCTCCAATACAGAAATATAGGTTATGATACCGATCATTATAGAGGATACGACAAGTGAAATGGCAACAAAGGCAATAAGGATATAGCTGATAGCATTAATGATTGTTGTAACCGAAGACATAAGCAGACCGACATAATCAGTATAGGTAAGCTTGTTTTCCTCTGAACAGCTCTCATTATAGCGTGCAATAATAGCGGTAATCTGATCCTTTGCTTCAAAATCACGGGGATAGATATTGATTGATGAAGGAGAATCAACATCTGCAACGCCAAGCTTTCTTAAATTGCCCTCATAGGTATTCTCTGTTGAGGGAGCCTTCATAGCAGATGCAAAGGCCTCAAGAATTTTTTCATCACTCATACCAAAATCCTTCATCTGCTGGATATTGGCAAGATATTCATTCTTCTGGTCCTCAGGAAGAGTCTCAAGTGTTGCGTAAAGCTGGTCCATCGTAAGCTTTACTTCCTCTTCCTCGTCGCTACTGAACTTTATTCCCGTAAATATATCTACATCAGGGTTGTTCTTCTGTTCGGTAACAACAGCACTGTCGTTTACCCTGCTGATAAGATGCTCCATCAGGTCTGTACGGTAACCGATTGTACCTGCAAGCGAGCTGCTGAGGGCTGCATTTGATGAGGGCTTTAAAATACCAACGATTTTAATTTCCTCAGCCTCTGCAATCTTATTGAGCATATAGACCTCATCATCTGATTTATTAACCCAGATGTCACCCTCTTTTGCAAAGTAATCGCTGTTCAACACAAGCTTGAAGCTCTGGTTAAGGAAATCCTCATAGGAATATGATTCCGGAACCTGGAAGTCAGGCTCTTCTCCCATAATCATCTGCTTCATTCCGTCCATAAGGTCATCACTGTCAAGCATACCGAGTGAATAAAGTGTAAAATCGGTGATTTCGTTATTATCACTGACCATAAGTACTACTTCATTGTATTTCTCGGGGAAACGTCCCTCAACTATATCATACTGGGATTTAAGAAGCTCATCATTGTCAAGAAGACGCTGCCAAACCTCAGCACTCATGCCCATAGAGCCGGCTGTTGCTGCAGAATTTCCCATTGATGCCATACTGTTTGCGCTGCTTGAGGAAGTGCCTGCTCCACCCATCATGCTGGCAAATACCTGTCCGGGATTTACCTGACAGATACCGTTTTCAACATCACCACGGTAAATATTCATTGTTGTGCTGTAGCCGTAATAAATATCCGATACAAGAGGATCAAATTCCTCCCTGTGGGTATCGATATACTTCTTGAAATCATCAAGATTATTTGTTGCAACCTGATTCATGGTCAGCTCCATAAAACCGGTCATAATCTGATTTGTATAAATTCTGTCTGTACCATGCTCCTTCTTTGAATCAGCCTCATTCTGCATGGTGGACATAAAGCTGGTAATATCGATGGTCTGCTTCTGAATTGAAAGCGGATAGCTTGATAAAGTATCCTCCTGTACAGTATCGATATAAAGCTGTACACCGTTTGACAGGGAAAGTATCAGTGAAATACCGATGATACCGATACTGCCTGCAAAGGCCGTAAGGAAGGTCCTGCCCTTCTTTGTAAGAAGGTTCTTAAGACTGAGTGAAAGTGCCGTTGTAAGCTTCATTGAAGTACGTGGCGGACGTGCGGCCTTTTCAGCCTTTTTTGCTGCCTTTACGGCAGCCTTATCATTAGTGTCTGCCTTTTTTTCTTCCTTTCCCTTATTCTCCGCGGAGCTGTCATAGGGCTTTGAATCATCAATAATCTGTCCGTCAAGAAGCTTAACTATTCTTGTTGAATACTCCTCTGCAAGGTCAGGATTATGAGTAACCATGATAACAAGCCTGTCGTTTGCAACCTCCTTTAAGAGCTGCATTATCTGAACACTTGTGGCCGTATCCAGTGCACCTGTAGGCTCGTCTGCAAGAAGAATGTCAGGATTGTTTACAAGAGCTCTCGCAATTGCAACACGCTGCATCTGTCCGCCTGACATCTGGTTAGGTTTCTTTGTCAGCTGATCTCCAAGACCGACCTTCTCAAGTGCCTCAACCGCTCTTCTTCTTCTTTCCTTTTTGGATACGCCTGACAGGGTAAGGGCAAGCTCAACATTCGAAAGTACATTCTGGTGGGGAATAAGATTGTAGCTCTGGAATACAAAACCGATCGAATGGTTACGGTATGAATCCCAGTCCCTGTCCTTATATTTTTTTGTTGAAGTACCATTAATTACAAGGTCTCCGCTTGTATACTTGTCAAGACCGCCGATAATGTTCAAAAGTGTTGTTTTTCCACAGCCCGAAGGACCTAATATCGATACAAATTCATTCTCCCTGAATTCAATATCAACACCGTTCAGTGCGGTTACTTTATTTTCACCGCTAAGGTATTCCTTAACTATTTTTTTTAACTGTAACATTTTGAAACCTTTATGTCCTGATGGACATCCCTTCCTTGAATTATAATCCCCTGACAAAGCTTATAAGTTCTTCTCCAGTTCAGCACGGATAGCCTGAATAAACTCAAGCGTATTGACCTTGTTGATGTTATCAAGCTTACTGATGATAGCAAGGTCACCGGTCATTGTTCCGCCCTCAATTGTATCAATAACTGCCTTTTCAAGCTTAACAGCAAATTCAGAAAGCTCAGCAATTCCATCCAGCTCGCCACGCTTCTTTAATGCACCTGTCCATGCAAAGATTGTAGCTACGGAGTTTGTGGATGTCGGCTGACCGTCACGGTACTTGTAATAGTGTCTCTGTACGGTTCCGTGAGCTGCCTCGTATTCGTATTTTCCATCAGGGGAAACAAGAACAGAGGTCATCATTCCGAGTGAACCGAAGGCTGTTGCAAGAAGGTCGCTCATTACATCGCCGTCGTAATTCTTGCAGGCCCAGATGAAGCCGCCTTCAGATTTGATTACACGGGCAACCACATCATCAATAAGCGTGTAGAAATATGTGATTCCGGCTGCCTCAAATTTCTCCTTATATTCTTTTTCGTATAAATCGGCAAAAATATCCTTGAAATTGTGGTCATATTTCTTTGAAATAGTATCCTTTGCCGCAAACCAGAGATCCTGCTTTGTATCAAGTGCAAAATTGAAGCAGCTTCTTGCAAAGCCCTCAATTGAAGCATCAACATTGTGGATTCCCTGAATGATTCCCGGCTTTTTGAAATCAAAGATAGTCTCCCTGACTTCCTTTCCTTCAGCATCCGTAAATACAAGCTCTGCCTTTCCGGGACCGTCAATCTTCATTTCGGTAGCCTTATAAATATCGCCGTATGCATGTCTCGCAATGGTAATAGGCTTCTTCCAGTGAGGAACATAAGGGTCGATTCCCTTTACGATGATGGGAGCACGGAAAACCGTACCGTCAAGAATTGCACGGATTGTACCGTTGGGGCTCTTCCACATCTGCTTGAGGTTATATTCCTCAACACGTGCGGCATTGGGGGTAATTGTTGCACATTTTACACCGACACCATATTTTTTAATTGCATTAGCACTGTCAACGGTAACCTGGTCATTAGTTTCATCCCTGTAGGGAAGTCCAAGGTCATAGTATTCAGTCTTTAAATCAATAAAGGGGCAAAGGAGCTCGTCCTTAATCATTTTCCAGATTACCCTGGTCATCTCGTCTCCATCCATTTCTACAAGAGGAGTCGTCATTTTAATCTTTTCCATTTATCCTGCTTTCCTTTCAGCTAATATATTCTTTCTTTTAAATTCAGTTCCTGTAGAAATTGATGAGACAACCGTCAAGGATTATCTTTCTTTCATCGTCCGTCAGGCTGCCAAGTGAAAATTCAACCTCAAGCATACTGTCACGGACAATATATGCCTTAATACAGTCATTCTTTTCAATCAGGGCTTTTCTGATATCGGGAACAAATACATAGTCACCCTTCTTTATTTCGAGACCGTCATAAAGGAAGGGAAGCATACCCCAGTTAATAAGGTTTGAACGGTAACGCTTCGTAGCGTATTCCTTTGCAATATTAGCCCATGCACCAAGCACCTTCTGACAGGAAGCAGCCTGCTCACGTGCTGAACCGTCGCCCGGCTTATTACAGAAAATCGTGCTTCCGAAGGAAATATCCTTCTCTGAAATTCCGAATTCCGATGAAACCCTTGCCATGACCTTGTCATATTCAGGCTTAATTTCACCTGCTGCAGCCGCAAATCCGTTCTCGTCGGCATCAAGTCCGAGGCGAACCTGACGGTCCTTTTCAACTGCCCTTGCCTTCTTTGCTTCAGGAACATAATCCGGATCCTTACGTGAAAGCGTAAATTCAGCAAGTCCAAGAGGATTTGAACGGAAGGATGAGGTCTCTCCGGAGGGAATAAGCTCATCTGTTGTAGTAACGGGATCGTGTAT
The DNA here is from genome assembly GCA_045627205.1 of Lachnospiraceae bacterium. GTDB lineage: Bacteria > Bacillota > Clostridia > Lachnospirales > Lachnospiraceae > RUG11977. The sequence continues at coordinate 14,791 of JAZQNG010000150.1, read as the reverse complement.
CTCACTTACAACCTTTACAAGAAGATTGTCTCCAAGTGCCTTCATAGCAGGCCAGTCCTTGATATTGGGACCAAAATGTATTTCAGCATTCTTATCAGCCTTGCCGACACAGTCAAGCACACGCTTGTCATATATTGACTTATCAAAGAAATATTTAGGCTTAGTAAAATTAATACCCTCAAGCTCATCCGCACCTGTCAGGAAGCCCTTGTTTGCAGCCGTAGCAGCAATTGATTTAGCATCCATAAGTGCAACGGACGAAATCTGGCCGTTCTGGATTTTTGAGCCCTCACGGTTCGGGAAGTTTCGTGTTGAATGACGGATACTGAAGGCATTGTTTGCGGGTGTATCGCCTGCACCGAAGCAGGGACCGCAGAAGGCTGTCTTGATAACAGCGCCTGCAGCGGTAAGTGCCGCAGCCTTGCCATTCTTAATAAGCTCCATATATACGGGCATTGAAGCGGGATATACGCTGAGTGAGAACTTGCCGTTTCCGATGTCCGCACCCTCAAGGATATCTGCTGCATCACAGATATTCTCGAAGCCGCCGCCTGCACAGCCGGCAATGATTCCCTGCTCTACATAAAGCTTTCCGTCAATAATCTTGTCCATTAATGAGTATTCGCACCTGTCGCCGAAGCTTACCTTTGCACGCTCCTCGCACTCATGGAGATAGTCTGCAAGATTAGCCTTTACATCGGCAATTGCATAGGCCTTGCTCGGATGGAAGGGCATGGCAATCATAGGTCTGATTGCTGAAAGATCCAGAAGGATTGCACCATCATATTCAGCCACACCGTTGGGCTTAAGAGGCCTGTACTCCTCTGTTCTTCCATGAACGGCAAACCACTCCTCAACCTTCTCATCCGTCTCCCAGATAGATGAAAGGCAGGTGGTTTCGGTTGTCATTACATCGATACCGATACGGAAATCAGCACTGAGATTCTTTACGCCGGGACCAACAAATTCAAGCACCTTATTCTTTACGAAGCCGCTGTCGAAGGTTGCTCCGACAAGCGCAAGAGCCACATCATGAGGTCCTACACCATATGAAGGGGTACCTGTAAGATAGACGCAGATTACTTCCGGTCTGTTGATATCATATGTACGGCCCAGGAGCTGCTTTGCAAGCTCGCCGCCGCCTTCACCTACAGCCATGGTACCGAGTGCACCATATCTCGTATGCGAGTCTGAGCCTAAAATCATTTTTCCGCAGCCTGCAAGCATTTCACGTGCAAACTGATGTATTACTGCCTGGTGAGGGGGTACATAAACGCCACCGAATTTCTTTGCACAGGTGAGACCGAACATATGGTCATCCTCGTTTATGGTACCGCCAACTGCACAAAGACTGTTATGGCAGTTTGTAAGAACATAGGGAATCGGGAACTCCGTAAGTCCGCTGGCGCGGGCAGTCTGAATGATTCCTACATAGGTAATATCATGTGATGTGATTTTATCAAACTTGATTTTCAGCTTCGTATCATCACCTGATGTATTGTGAGAGTTTAAAATCTGCCAGCAGATTGTGTTGTTTTTCAGTGAATCATCATTTATACTGATTCCCTTTGCGCTAAGTGCTGCCTTACCTGCCTCATCTGCACTGATAATTCCGTTTTCAGTCAGATAAACCTTGTTGTTAATGAGTTCCATTTGATAAACCTTTCCTTTTCCTGCCTTTTAAGCATATTTAATATAATGATACCGGCATCCGTATTAATGACGCCTGTTAAATCTACACACTATCTGATAAAGCTTATTAATAATCATCATGATGCTTCATGAACCATCTGATATACATAAAGGTATAATCCTCGCCCTTTTTTGCAAGCATTTTAAGAAGCTTTTCAAGAAATGCGCTTGTTTCAGGATGGATATTCCTCCTTGCACGTCCCTTTTCAAAATAATCAAGCGGTGCACGGTCCGTATATTTATCCTTCAGATAAACCTTTCCGGCCGCAACCCTGTCGCAGAACATCTCAATTACATATTTAAGCGGCATTTTAACGGGAATAGCCTTGTTTGCCTCTATATTATAGTCAAGCCAGTACTCAAAATGATGTTTATTACGTCCCTTGTGGTGCATCCATGCATTCGAATAGCCATGGTCCTCTCTTTCACCCTCGTTCGGACTCCTGTCACCCTGGAAAAACTTTACACCGTACAAAAATTCCGCAGGTGAAAACTTCGACAAATCGTGTGTAAGGCCCTGAAGCGGAATTCCCGCCTTTACACAGTGTTCAAACACAAGATGTCTGTGCTCCATTATCGTCTTTGCATGATTAATTGCATTTGAAGAGGATTTCGCACCAGGCTTACCGACAGAGCTTCCGGACACACTTTCCTTACCCTTTCCTGCAGGCTTTCCTTCACCGTTTGGGAAAAGATTTTCCCTGAGGCTGTTCACGATGGCATCACCTGTTTTTTTCTTGGCCGTTTTCCTTACTCTGTAGGATTGAAAGCTCACCTCATCCGCAGCATCCTTAGCCTTTTCCTTTATTGCAGGACCAGCCTTCTTTACCTTGCTTCCAACTGCAGACACAGCATTCTTAACCTTCGGCGAAACATATTCGGCAACCTCGCCGGCCTTTGTTTTTACCCTTGGTGCAATTGTATGATACAATTCCGAGGTCTTGCTCTTAACCTTAGGACTTACTGCATTATACAGCTCTGCAGATTTATTTTTTATTTTCGGCAATGCCGAGCCTGTTATTCTGTCTACCCTGTCACCGAAGGAGCCGACTACAGTACCCTGAACATGCTCCAGCTCCTCTGCAGGCTCATTTCCGCTTTCCGGGGATACTTCCTTTTCTGCCTGCTTAACCGTATCCTCTGCAGGCTTTTCAGCATCCTCTTCCTGCTTTACCGTATCCTCTGCAGGCTTTTCAGAATCCTCTTCAGGCGATTTTTTAGCGCCATCGCGTATTTCTTCACGTTTTTCCTTAATCATTTCCTTAAAATCTGCAGACTTTTCCTTTATTTCACCCTTAAGCTCACCTGTTTTTTCCTTCAGGCTTTCGGTTGTTTTTTTAATCTCAGGCATTACAGATTCCTGAAAGTTCTTTGAAAGCTCCTCTGCCTTCCTTTTAAATTCGTCTAAATTCATGTAATTCCTCCATTCTCATATCAAAGCTTCAATTACCGCACCGGCAGATACATGGATTTATCAATTATGTTTCCGACAGCTTTAAGCATTGACAGACATAAATTCCGCTGCTCTTACAACATGCTCCGCAAGAAGTGAGCTTGTAACCGAACCGACACCGCCGGGAACCGTGGTTATCCTGCCTGCGAGAGGTTCAACCTCTTCAAATGCGATATCACCGCAGATGCCCTTCTGTCCGTCAGGTCTCATGTTTATACCGACATCAATACAGAAGCAGTCTTTTTTTGCGAATTTCATCATTTCGCCCTTTAAAAGACCGGCCTTACCGGCTGCAGTTACAACAATATCCGCATTACTGATTCTGTCCGTAATATCAGCAGTCCTGGTATGGCAGCAGGTTACAGTGGCATTTTTCGAAATCATCATCGAAACAAGTGGACGTCCTACCACCAGACTTCTTCCGATAACAACTACATTCTTATAGGCAAGATCAATGCCCTCATAATCAATGAATTTCATAACTGCCTCTGCCGTACACGGGAAAAACATATCAGAACGTCCCATGCACAGACATGCCTGATTATAATAGCCTATACAGTCGATATCCTTTTTAGGATTTATATTATTCGCAATATACTCAATTGAAAGGCTGCGCGGCAGCGGCCTGAATACAAGTATACCGTGAACATCCTTATTTTCGTTTATTTTATCAAATTCCCTGTCAAACGATTCCTGGTCAATGCTTTCGTCAAGAACAACCTTTTCATGTGCAATTTCAAGCTCATCAAAAACCTTTACAATACCACGTTCATAGGACATATTGGCCGGGTCGTCCCCAACTGCCACCATCACAAGCTTAGGATTAATATTATTTTGTATAAGTGCCGCAAGCCTGTTTCTGATATTTTCCTTGATGCCATTTGCGACATCGGTTCCCTTTACAATTGCTGCCATATTCACACACTACGCAGTAATGCGCCCTTTCACTAGCTTCTTAGGTAAATAAACCCACTATTTATTTACAATTAAACTTCATTATATCAAAAAAAAATTTATAATTCAACTAAATTAATAAAAATCCAATTTTCAATATTTTCTGTATAATAATCTTCTTATTATCAACTTAAACAGTTATTTTTGCAAAGATTTATCTTGTGCTATTGCAGCTGATATGCTATTATATAAATGTATATATTTATACGGAAGTATTCTTTAAAAATTATTGTTGCCATTCACATTTATTCAGTCTTTTCATAAACAAAAAAGCATTAGCCGGAGAAAAAAGCCATGAATACAAATGATAAAAAAATAACGACAGGAAAATTCAGATTGGGACTTACCTTTAAGCTGCTGATTTTTGTTATATCATGCGTATCACTTATATCAGTAATAACCGCAACTGTTTCCCTGCCAAAGGTAACGGACCTTCAGAAGGATGCAGTATCAAACAATATGCTGAATCTTGCGATTTCATATGGCAAGCTGCTTGACACATCCCTGAACTATAACGGCAATGAACAGCTTGAGGCCGAGGAATACAACCGACTGCTGAATAATATCACAATCAGCGGCTTCCCCACAGGATACGCTTATCTGGTTGATTCAGGCGGCACGATGCTTTATCATAAAACAGCCTCCAAGATCGGAAAGCCTGTTGAAAACACTGTAGTTCAAAGCCTTGTCATCACTATTTCTGATTATTTACAGGGAGGCAGGACATCAAAGCTTCCGGAGCCGGAGGTAATCGAGTACATTTATAAGGGTTCAAACAAGCTTGCAGCCTATTATATATCACCCGTTGATTATTCGATTCTCGTAATAACCCTCGACATGGATGATATAACTGAATCAGTTTCACCGTTTGTTTCCTCATATAAATCAAGTGCAATAATCATCAGTCTTCTTACGATTATTGCCGGAAATATTGTATGCTACTTCATTTCAAAGCCCTATAAGAACCTTGTGAAGATTTCAAACAGAATCAGCAGGCTTGAGCTGACAGGTGACAGTCTATCCTCTTCACTTGAAAAGAGAAAGGACGAATGCGGTGATGTCGCCCGTTCAATAGGAAATGTACGGCGTGAGCTTGTAAATATCATTTACGAGCTTGCAGAGGTATCAAATTCAATGTATTCCAACGCCTCAAATACACACAATCTGTCAGCGCAGATTTCAGAGGAGTCAGGTGAGAATTCAGCTACCACAGAGGAGCTTTCCGCAAACATGCAGGTTACCTTTGCTACAACAGATGCAATCGATTCAAGCATCAGCACCATCCAGATGCGTACAAAGGATATTGCAATGCTTTCAATAGAGGGTAACCATCTGGCCTCCGAAATCATCCAGCGTGCCGTTAAATTGAAGAAAAGCTCTGATGCTTCAGTCACCAAGACAAATGATATATATACCGATGTTAAGGATAAAACACAGGTTGCCCTTGCAAAATCAAAATGTGTTGAAAACATTCAGAAACTTACGGAATCCATAAAGGTTATTTCATCGCAGACATCAATGCTTGCGCTTAACGCCTCAATAGAGGCTGCACGTGCAGGAGAACAGGGACGCGGCTTTGCGGTTGTTGCAGACGGAATCGGAACACTTGCTGCACAGGCTACTGCCACCGTAAATGATATTGAGGCAATAGTCGGTGAAATCAGGGATTCCTTCGATTCAATGACCAACTGCCTTAACCTGACAATAGATTTCATGGAAAATTTCATAATCGGTCAGTTTACAGAATTTGTCAACATCAGCAACCTGTATTCAGAGGATGCGAAGTCCTTTGATGAAAGCATGGCGGAAATCAGCTCGCTTGCAACCAGTCTTGATAAATCAGTACATGACATTGCAAAATCAATTGATGGAATAAACAAGACCATCGGTGAGGCTGTAATCGGAATAGGTACGATTTCCGAAAAGACAAATGAGGTTGTAAACTCCGCGGCAAAATCACAGCAGCTGCTGACAGCAAACAAAGAGGATGCCAAGAAGCTCAGAACAATTGTCAAAAAATTCAAGTATTAATAAAGGGGCTGTCGCACTAACGTGTGGCAGCCTCCTTTGTCTACAGTCTGAGCGGTCTGCCTGTCGGCAGACCAGTTTTATTAATTTTTTTTCAGAACCTCACTTGGAGTAATGATGATATCCACCCGTTTGTCAAAAGGGTCTGTATCAATCCGGTCAACAAGCTGCGAATCAAAACAGAGAGCGCATTTCAATACCTCCGGTGTTTCGGCAAAAAATCTGTCATAAAATCCGCCTCCATACCCTATTCTGTTGAATTGCCTGTCGAAGGCCACACCGGGAACTATACACAGGGCATTTTTCTCGGAACAGAGATTTGTATCATCCGCAAACTCAGGTTCATATATTCCCTGATACCCCTTTTTCAGGTCTGCAAAGGATTTAATGTAGTAAAATCCCATTTCCTTACCTGATACCTTGGGCACAGCCACCCGCTTTCCCATATCAAAGGCCGCATTTATAATCGCACGCGTGCTTACCTCATTTTTACAGTCAACATATGCCAGTATACAATCCGCTTCTTTAAAAAATGCTTCATCAAGAAGTCTGTTCTCAATTATGCGTGAATAAGCAATAACCTCAAGTCCGCTCATTCCCGCACGCTTTTTTTTCATTAATTCCCTGATTTCTGCTTTATCCGTAGTCATAGTTATTTAAACATCCCCTGAAATACACTTAAAAATGTATCATCAGCCATAGGCAGGTATTTCTGAAGCATCTCAAGTGCAACTGAATTTATTTTTTCGGTATTTTCCCTGTTTTTCATAAGCTTGGTATTAATAAATACATTAAGCGATGCACAGCGCAGTGCCGACTGAAGTGTTGATATGGCACAGGCAGAATCACTTACCATCAGTTTGCTGCCCTTTTCAGCTACATAAATGGCAAGCTCTATGCCCTCACAACATTTCCTCATAAGCTCAAGCGGAACAACGGTTGCCCTTTCAAGCTCGACCTCAAGGGTTTCATCCTTGAATTTTTTCTCCTCTTCCGTTTCAGACGGAAGTGAATATGCCTTTGAAAGTGGAAGGAAGGCATCTGCGTCCTTTTGAATCAGCTCGATAAAGGCGGCAGAAAGCTCATCACATTTAGAAAGACCTGCCTGCATTTCCTCCTCTACATCAGCAAACTTTTTCTTACCAACAGTATAATTAATAGCCATTTTACAGAGATTTATTCCGATCGAAGCAGACAATGCAGCTGCTCCTCCACCTCCCGGTACAGGCTCCTTACTGCCAAGCTTATCTACAAATTCATCGACAGTCAGGCTGCCGTTTAATATATATTCCATAAATAACCTCCAAAAGCTTTATAAAATATCCTTTCCGACATTTTTCTGCCGGAAAGGATATTTCAAGAAATAATATACATCAGAAAAGTCCTGAAATTCTTCCGTTCTCATCAACATCAATCTTTTCTGCAGCGGGAACCTTAGGAAGTCCCGGCATAGTCATGATATCACCGGTAAGTGCAACGATAAAACCGGCACCTGCGGAAATCTTAAGTGAACGGACAGTAATTTCAAAGCCCTTGGGAGCTCCAAGAAGCTTCATATCATCAGAAAAGCTGTACTGTGTCTTTGCAATACAGATCGGAACATTGTTGAAGCCAAGACCACGGAGCATTTCTATATCCTTCTTTGCCTGTGCGGTAAGTACAACACCGTCAGCATGATAAATCTTCTTTGCAATTGCCTCAAGCTTTTCCTCGATACTGAGATCAAGTCCGTAGCTGAAGGAGAAATCCTTATTCAAAGGCTCACCGGCTTCATCCTTAGCCTCACAGAGGCGTACAACCTCCTCAGCAAGCTCAATTCCGCCTTCGCTGCCCTTTTCCCAAACCTTGGAAAGAGCTACATTGCAGCCGAGCTCCCTGCATTTTTCACGCACAAGCTCAAGCTCTGCTTCCGTATCCGTAGGGAATGCATTGATGGCAACAACGCAGGGAAGCTTATATACCTTTGTGATATTTTCAACATGCTGCAGAAGGTTCGGAAGACCCTTCTCGAGTGCAGCAAGATTTTCTGTATTTAAATCAGCCTTTGCAACTCCGCCATGGTTCTTTAATGCACGAACAGTTGCTACAACAACTACTGCAGAGGGCTTCAGACCTGCAAAACGGCACTTGATGTCAAGGAACTTCTCTGCACCGAGATCGGCACCGAAGCCTGCCTCAGTAACAACATAATCACCAAGCTTAAGAGCCATCCTGGTTGCCATAATCGAATTACAGCCATGGGCAATATTGGCAAAGGGACCGCCATGTACAAAGGAAGGACAATGTTCAAGAGTCTGGACAAGATTGGGCTTTAAGGCATCCTTTAAAAGTGCTGTCATTGCACCCTGTGCCTTCAGCTGACCGGCTGTTACAGGCTCTCCGTCGTAGCTGTAGCCAACTATAATCCTTGCAATTCTCTCCTTAAGGTCCGTAATGCTGGAGGACAGACAGAGAATAGCCATGATTTCAGAAGCAACCGTAATATCATATCCGTCCTCACGGGGAGTACCGTTCGCTTTTCCGCCAAGACCGTCAATAACAAATCTGAGCTGTCTGTCATTCATATCAACGCAGCGCTTCCAGGTGATTCTTCTCGGGTCGATTCTTAAGGCATTTCCCTGCTGGATATGATTATCAAGCATTGCAGCAAGAAGGTTGTTTGCAGCACCGATTGCATGCATATCTCCGGTAAAATGAAGATTGATATCCTCCATGGGAACAACCTGTGCATATCCGCCTCCTGCAGCACCGCCCTTTACACCGAATACCGGACCGAGTGAGGGCTCACGAAGTGCAACTATTACATTTTTACCAATCTTCTGCATTCCGTCTGCAAGACCAACAGTAGTAGTGGTTTTTCCTTCACCGGCAGGTGTGGGTGTGATGGCAGTAACAAGAATCAGCTTTCCGTTAGGTCTTTGACTCTCATTCAGGAGAGAAAGATCTATCTTAGCCTTGTACTTTCCGTACTGTTCAACATACTTCTCATCAATTCCTGCTTTTGCGGCAATATCCATAATGGGAAGCATCTCATTTTCCTGTGCGATTTCAATGTCTGATTTATACATGATAACCTCCTAAAATTAAATACAGAATTATAAATTTTCACGATATTTTATGACTGCTCCCCGTACACGGCCTGCAAGATAAAGTGAGCCAAGCGAGCAGATAACCCCGTCCTCGCCGGCAAGCCTGTAGGCATTCTTTACAGCCTCATCAACATTAATATAATTCCAGGCATCAAAACCGGCCCGTTTAATCTTCTCTGCCAGAAGCTCCGCGGACATTGCCCTTTCAGAATCCGGGGTAAGGGTAATGAAGCAGCCCGCATTTGTATACAGCTTCTCAAGCATTTTATCAACATTCTTGTCACTTAAAACACCAAGAATATATATAATCCTTCGTTCAGGGAACATAGCCGAAAGACTGTCAACAATGGCATTTATTCCATGGTCATTGTGTGCACCGTCCAGAATGAAAACAGGGCTGTGTGAAAGTATTTCAAATCTCGAATACCACCTCACATCGCGCAGTCCCTTTAAAATATCCTTATCCTCAATCGCAATCCCGCGCTCCCTTAAAACCCTGCAGGCCTCAAGTACCACAAGGGCATTCTGAATCTGGAACTTTCCTGTAAGCGTAAGCACAGCCGGATCGGCAAGATAAGCCGTTTTAAAGCACTGGTAGGCTGTATTGGATTCAATCAGTTCAAGGCTGTCTGTGTTGGAAATATGTAGTCTTGCATTCTTTTCCTCGCATTTATTACGTATAACACCCATTATACGTTCAGCCTGCCTGTAAAGCACTACATCACAGCCTTCGGTGATTATACCGGCCTTTGCAGCGGCTATTTCCTCAATCGTATCTCCAAGTATCGCCGTATGGTCATATCCGATTGCAGTTATGATTGCAAGCTCTTTATTTTTAATAATGTTTGTACTGTCAAATTCGCCGCCAAGTCCTACCTCGAGTACAACCACATCACAGCTGTTCTGAGCAAACCAAAGCATTCCGGCAGCCGTAAGGATTTCAAACTCGGTTGGGGTCTCCTCCATCATATCGGTTTTGGTTTCAATCAGTGTAATGATTTCTGCCAGATTATCATCCGATATATCCTCATTATCAATTCTTATACGTTCATTGTATTTAACAAGATGAGGTGATGTAAAAAGACCTGTTTTCAGGCCTGAAGCCTTAAATATGGAAGCCAGCATGGCCGCAGTAGAGCCCTTGCCGTTTGTTCCCGCAATATGGACGAACCTAAGTGAATCCTGCGGGTTTCCAAGCAGTCCAAGCAGGCTTTTGATACGCCCGAGTCCCTTTTTCCGCTCTGTCCATGGAATCTCCGATATAAATCGTATAGCCTCTCTGTAATCCATAAAACTCCTTAATATTCAGATAAAAAGTTTGAAAATTCTTTTCAAACTATGAGATTGGTGCAAAGAACGCAGAAATTAATGTTCCAAATTTACTTTAAATTTGAAACATTAATTAACTACTCCATGAGCAACTCATTACATTCGTTGCATTAGGAGGAAACATGCAAATAAATCCGTTTTTCAAGCTGCATCCTACGCAAAACACTTATTAAATACCCAGCCTACGTAAAATACATATGCAGCAAAAAGATTATACAATATCAGGCAGTTACTTACAAGGTATAAGTTTTAAAATAAAGATGAAAAACTAATGAATACATTGGATAAAAACAGTAAAATTAACTAAATTTAAGTTTTTTCAAATTATCTATTGACTTTTACTTATCATTTGCTAAAATACAAGAGTATGTGTGTGATGAAACGTCCGTGTCCGGATTCATCACAGATTGTCATCATTACTATATTGTAGGAGGTGAAAACATTGGCTAATATCAAATCTGCAAAGAAGAGAATTAAGGTTATCGAGACAAAGACCTTACAGAATAAGATGATCAAATCTAAGGCAAAGACATTATCAAAGAAGGTTCTCGCTGCTGTGGCTGCCGGCGACAAGAATCTTGCTGCTGCATGCTTCAAGGAGGCTGCTGCTTATCTTGATAACACAGCTGCTAAGGGTGTTTACCATAAGAACACAGTTGCCCGTAAGATTTCCAACTTACAGAAGGCTGTTAACTCACTTAACTAATTATTTATTAAAAAAAACGGTTGCTTCCCGGCAACCGTTTTTTTATCAGCCAAAACTGATTGTAAAATTCTGTCTTAAATACTCCGTAGCACCTGCACTGTTGATTGCATAGGCTCTTACCGTATAGCTTCCTGTAGCTGCCTTAAACCCGTTTGCCTTATAGCCGTCCCATGTATAGCTGGCTGTTCCGGATTCAGCAGAGGTCTTCGTTGAATATGTATAAACAATCTCTTCAGCATCATTAAAAAGAATTTCAAAGTAAATAGTTGCACCCTTTCCGGTATAATCAGCACTCATGGTAAGGGCATCCTCTTTATTCTTAATCCCCCATTTTATACGAAGGTTTGCAAGCGTGGGCTTCTTTACGACAGCAGGCTTTGCCTTGACTGTAAAGCTCTTTGTATCCGTAGAAGTTCCGCCGCTGTTTGTGGCAGATATTGAAACATTATAGGTTCCTGCAGCAAATGAGCCGTAAGCAAATGAGGTTTTAATGGTACCTGCCGAATAGTACTTGTCGGTAACATTAAGCTTCACATTTCCCTTGGAATCCTTAACCTTAATGACAACCTGTGAAGGCTGTGAGGTCTTGAAGGAAATGGTTCCTATTCCATCCGAGGCAGAAAGTGAAGAACCTGAAATATTAACCTTAGGTGATTTCTTTACCTTGAATTTAACAGTTGCACTCTTTTTTGCTTTACCTATGGTAGTGGCAGTAATAGCAGCCGAATATGTGCCAACCTTGAAATTCGAATCAAGGCTTGCAATATTATACCATACTGTTCCGTTGCCCTTTCCCTGCTCAAATGTAGAAGTCTTTATCACCGAGCCTGATGGATTTTTAATTTTAACGGTGATTTTTGAACCAACAGTAACATCTGTCGTAATACCGATAACGGGGTTTTCATAGGTAACATAATCACCACCGGCCGATGATGTAGCCGAAGCAGAAAGCTTCAGTGTCCCTGATGATTTAACAAGCTTGAACTCAACAGTCTTTACGTTTGATTTCACGGTATTCTTTGTAGTTTCATCACCATTTATTACGGAAAGTACTGTTTTAGTATAAATCTTTGCCTTATAGGAGCCTGCCGAGCAGTACTTGCCGGATGAATTCTTCAGATTCCAGTAAACATATCCGGAAGCATTATCATCAACAGTATCACCAAGACTGCTGGGTGCTTTCACTGTTGCAATTTTCTTGGAGCCCTTATATATTTCGGCATATATATCACCCCCGGCTGTGCTTTCAGCATAGAAGCAGGCTTTTTCGCCGTAGTCCCTCGGAACCTTTGAGGTCGTGGTCTTTGCAGCTACAAGCTTTGATTCCCTTGCGACACTGAAATTAAAGGTTTCATGGCAATTCTTTGCATAAAGACTTGACATATCATCATAATCAAAATGCACAGAAACTATACCTGCATAAGCGCTGTCATTCGAATTTGTAGCAACTATGGCATCAAGTATGTCTGAAGCCTTTAATGTTATTGAATGCTTTTCCGTACAGCCTACCAGATTTTTAAGCGACATTATTTTTCTTTCCGTATCAGAACCGGCAGGCGTATAGTACAGGCTTACATTAATATTTGCCTTATCGGTAATATCTTTATCACTGTCATAGGTTGCGTCTGACATAAAGCTGTCATAATCAAAAGGCATCTGGACCTTCAGTGTCAGCTTACCCTTAGAGTCAAGTGAAAGATGTGTTGAATCAGCCTCACATGAAAAAGGAACAACACCGTTCTTTATTTTGGAAGTATCTACATCAAGCCCTGCAGCATCATCTGATACAAGGAATGTGCTGACAAGCATCTTTTTCTTAAGGTCCATGTTGTATATAACAACGGCATATGTTCCTTTAGTGTCGAGCTTAAGCTTTTCGGTTATTTTATGAACCGTGCCGACTGATACATTCAGCTCATCAGCACCGGAATACCAGTCATGGTCCTGCAGGATATATTTCTTATCATACTCGTATGAACTACTGTCCGAAATGTTTATCCCGTCATCATCCGGTTTTACAATATACATATAGTAATTGTATCCGTCGTCAGCAAGGGAATAGCTGATGGTTACAGGAACCGAAGCACCTGTCCCATAAACAGCCTTATCTGTTGAAAGACTGTTTTCCGCCGTGGCACTTCCCTTCTTAACGGTAAAGTCTATTCCGTACTGATGAGGATCCCAGATATTATCCACATACAGATAAATCATATATTTTCCGCGTGCCGTAAAATGCGTCTTGACGGATAATGTATTTTTACCTATTGACAACTGGTAGGGATAAAAGCTGATATCGTCTGTTTCACCATCAAAATATGTTTCTATTTCCTTACCGTTTATCTTACCGGTTGAAACAGGCACAATATTCCCCTCAGGATCCATAATGGATATAACAAGCCGTGAATCATCAGAATAGTTCGTATCATCCGGAAATGCAGGTAAATGGGCAAGATCAAAGCTGATGGAAACATTTGAAGCACCATTTGTCGTAAATTCATCCCTGTCCAAAACGACATTCGATGCCTCCTCGGCAAAGAACCATTCCTCTACAAAATCATCTGCGGAACAGTTATTCCCGTAAAAGCGTGTATCATATCCCTTTGATGTATCAGCAATCCCAAGAATATCATTCAATGCTGAAAAATCCAAATCAGCCAATACCTGTACCGGCTGTATTGCAGCCGCCATAATTACTATTAATGAACAAAAAATACATAATAAAGTCTTTTTCATAATAATCCTCATACCGCGAGTTATACGAGTGGCTAATGTATACAATTTGAGGAGCTCGCGACTCAAATTGCCGTGTGAAAAATTAGCGCATATGATTTTTCACACTATCCTCATTTCAAATTAAAACAAATCATTCCTCGTCAAGCTTCAATACACTCATGAAGGCCTCCTGAGGAATTTCAACATTACCGAAGGTCCTCATACGTTTCTTGCCTTCCTTCTGCTTTTCCAAAAGCTTCTTCTTACGCGAAATGTCACCGCCATAGCACTTTGCAAGAACATCCTTACGCATAGCCTTTACAGTCTCGCGGGCAATTATCTTACTTCCTATTGCTGCCTGAATCGGAATCTCAAAAAGCTGTCTCGGTATGTTGTCCTTCAGCTTTTCGCACATTTTTCTTGCACGCTCATAAGCATTTTCCGCATGGATAATGAAGGACAGTGCATCCACCTCCTCGCGGTTTACAAGAATATCAAGCTTTACAAGCTTTGACTCCACATAGCCCTTCAATTCGTAATCAAAGGAAGCATAGCCCTTTGACCTCGACTTCAATGCATCGAAGAAATCGTAGATGATTTCATTCAGCGGAAGCTCATATTTTAACAGTGCACGCGTACCCTCGATATATTCCATTCCCTTGTAAACGCCTCTACGCTCCTGGCAAAGAGTCATAATGGCTCCGACAAACTCCGTCTTTACCATTATCTCCGCATCCACAAAAGGCTCCTCCATATATTCAATTTCAGAAGGATCCGGCATATTGGTAGGATTCGTCAGGTCAAACGCATCACCGTTTGTCTTATAAA
>JAZQNG010000149.1:0-11865 GCA_045627205.1 Lachnospiraceae bacterium | reverse complement strand
TGCAGCTTCAACAGCAGCATCGGTAATCACCACCTTGTGGTGCTGCTCATAGCTCGGACGTAGTCCCTTCAGGATAGCAACAGATTCCACGGCAGTGGGCTCCTCCACGCTGACGGGTTGGAAACGGCGCTCCAGTGCCGCATCCTTTTCAATATATTTCCTGTATTCCTCCCGTGTTGTCGCACCTATCAGCTGAAGCTCGCCTCTTGCCAGCGACGGCTTCAGGATATTTGATGCATCGATTGCACCCTCGGCACCGCCTGCACCGATGATTGTATGAAGCTCATCCAGGAACAGCATAACATTGCCGGCTGCCGTAACCTCGCTGATAACAGCCTTGATGCGCTCTTCGAATTCACCGCGGTATTTTGAACCTGCAACCATTCCCGAAAGGTCAAGTGTTACCACTCTTTTATTCTTTACCGTATCAGGCACATCACCCTGCACGATTTTCTGGGCAAGTCCCTCAACAATGGCAGTCTTTCCGACACCCGGTTCGCCCACAAGACAGGGATTGTTCTTTGTTCTCCTGCTGAGTATCTGGATTACTCTTGTTATTTCATCCTCACGTCCGACAACCGGGTCAAGGCTGCCCTCACGCGCCAGCTCTGTCAGGTCACGGCTGTATCTGTCCAGCATGGCGGTCTGGCTCTTTACGTTTGCGCCCTTAAGTCTTGCCGCCATCTCACCCTTCACATCCTGCGGCTTGACGCCTATTGCCTGCAGACAGTCGATATATATCTTTTTAGGGTCTATTCCAATGGTATTCAACAATCTGATGGCAATGCAGTCCTTTTCACTCACAAGGGCCATCAGAAGATGTTCGGTTCCTACCTGTCTGCTCTTGAACTGGGCTGCAAACTCGTAGCTTCGCCTGATTATTTCCCTGGCTCTCGGGGTGATATTGTTGATTTCCGCAAAGCCGACCTTTCCGCCGGGAGAAATCAGCTGGTCAATCAGCTCCGTCAGCTTCTCATGCTCAAGTCCGTTGGCCTTAAGTACCTTTGAGGAAACACTGTCCTCAACATCAAGAAGTCCGAGGAGAATGTGCTCTGTTCCAAGATAATTGTGGTCCAGGGCATCCGATGCCTCCTCCGCATATCTCATAGCCCGTCTTGCCTGTTCGGTAAATTTCTCGTACATTCGGTATTCCTCCGTATCCGTCTGAATTTTCAGGTTTTATCGGAGGCATCATCGGCCTCCTCCTCCGGTTCAAATTCAGGCAGGTGTTCATTAATATATTTAGCACGCATGGTATCGCGCTGGCTGCTTCCCATTGTCTTCCTGCAGCTCTGCTGAAGATTTCCGGGCTGCATTTCAATCATAAGGCGATGTATTGCACCTCCGCCACCCTTCAGCTTCATAATGCCGCAATCGCAGCCAAGCTTCAGCTGTGCCAGAAGCATCATGGCGTCCTTCTGGGGAAGGTTTTTGGCATATTTAAGTATTCCGTAGGAGCGGAATATCCTGTCCTCTACATCGCTGCCAACCGATTTCATCATCTCGCGGCGCATTTTACGTTCAATATCTATTATCTGGTTCGTAACCTGGTCCAGATTCTCAAGGATTTCGCTCTCGCTCACACCAAGCGTCTTCCGGTTGGATATCTGGAAAATGAAGCCTGCACTCTTTGAGCCCTCACCGTACATGCCCTTAAGTGCAACATCAAACCTTGAAATCTCCTCCTGAAGCGCGTCTATTTTGCCGCCCATTGTAAGGGCAGGCAGTGAAAGCATATAGGATGCACGGAGACCTGTACCCGCATCCTGCGTTTTTGATGTAAGATAGCCATATTTCTCGCTGTAACAGTAGGGCAGCTCCGAATCAAGAAAATTATCAAGCTGCTCGGCCTCCTTAAAGGCCTCCTTCATGTTATAGCCCGGTGCAATGACCTGAATATGAATATGGTCATCCTCATTTATCATAATGCTGACACTTTCGTCCTCCGAAAGTATCAGACCTGCCGGCTCCTTTTTCCGTTTCATTGCCGGGGTAATTGTATGTGTCTCAATAAGGCAGTCCTTATCTATATTCGAAAGCTTGTCTACACGGCAGGAATAGTACTCCCTTCCCTCACGGGCCCCGATTTCCGAGGTAAAGCCGCGTACCAGTTCAACCACCCTGGCCGCCTCCTCCTCCGTCAGTTTTGACGGAAAATTGTAGGATGCAAGGTTTCTTGCAAGACACACGCTTCCTGACAGCACCACATCATGATATCTGTTTGTATCATAAAACCATTTATAATTTCTTTTTTTCATCGACGGATATCTGTTCCTTTCCCTTCTGTTTCCTGCGTCCGGATACCTTTGTTCCGGCCTCGAGGGCATGTATTCTGTCCCTCAGCGCGGCAGCCTCCTCATAATCCTCCAGTTCAAGGGCCCTTTGGAGCTTATCCTTAAGCTCTGATACATCTGCAGGCACTTCTTCCTTTTTCGCAACGGTTTTTCTGCCTTCCGTTTTTTTCCTTCCGGTCTTCCTTCCAGCAGCCGCAGGCTTTTTGGGAGCTTCCTTTTCCGTTTCCGTATCCATGCCGTCATCCGCCTCCGTCAGAAGCATTCCGGCTGTGGGGAGTCCATCGTTTATCTCAATGAATTTAGCATGCGAAGGCTCCTTCCCGGTATGCTGAAGCCCACCCTGCATTGCCTTGAAATTCTTGGTTATAAGATTTGAAAAGGCACTATAGCACACAGGACAGCCCAATCTTCCCATCTTAAGAAATTCCGATTCGGTAGTACCGCACTCCGGACATTTTGTTTCAATCCTGGGGCTTTCCCTGTCAGTACCATCCTCAGTTCCGTTATTCTTTGCATACTGGCTGAGTATACCGGACAGGATGCTTCCTATCGGCAGCTGTCCTCCCATTATTTCATTTAACGGGATGGCTGTATGTTCGGAAGCACAATCCTCGCATAAATGCTGTTCCTTCCGCTGCCCGTTTACAATTTCCGTATAAAAAATCTTCGCAGGCTTGGCCTGACAAATATCACAAAGCATATTTTATTTACTCACTCCTTTTAATCGATTTCATCCTTCCCCGGTCTTGTCGCAAGACGGATGACAATAATCAGAAGAACCATTGCAATTCCGCTTAATACGGCAATTATCAGAGTCAGTGTATTAAGGCTTTTGTCGTAGCTGTCCTTCAGCTGCTGCATTTCTATGCTGTCAGGCGATATTACAACTGCATTGCTCTGTGTCACCGTAAAAAGCTGAAGCGTCATATCATTTCTGTCATACCTGTATAATGCAGGCTCCTCCCCGTCCCTTTTGAGGACCATCAGCAGATATTCCGCCGAAGGATTGTTTGATGGCGCATATACCGGAATCTTTATATCGCTTATGAGAAGCTGCGTTTTTGTATAGCCCTCAGGTATTTCAACGTTCCCGGCACCATCGGCAACAGTAAATGACGAATCAAGAAAAAGAATTTTTTCCCCATTCTCTACGGAAGCAGTCAGGCCCTTGCCTAAAGTGATTCCGGTATCAGCTCCGGGCTCGTCCGGCTGTCCGTTGCTTCCATTGGAAGTGTCGGTTCCACTTGGTTCTACTGCTGTAGTCGGAGTCGGATTTTCCTCTGCTTTTTCTTCCTCGCTTCTGATACAGTATATCACATATTTTCCAATTGTGCCAGCCTCTGATGTAACCCTTACAACAATCCTGTTCTGTCCTACCTCAAGCACCCCTCCGTCAATACTGACCGAGGCCTCGGGATGGTTCGGACCGGCGCTGATTATCAGCCTTTCCGTTTCATAAGGAACCGATACCCTGTATTCTGTGGTGTTCGGTAAAAAATCCGGTGAAAGCTTTCCCGGACTCACCTTCAGTGAAGCAAGCGTAGTATCCTCTGAAGCCTCCTCTGCTGCCCCTATCGCAAGGGACAGGGTATTGCTGGAGACAGACATCAGATATCCGTCCTCATACTCATAAAGCTCCACTCCGTCACGGAGCTTTATATCCGCATAGCCCCGTGATAATGCACGGAACCGCAGTATATATTTGCGTGTAGTCCGGTCCGGATATACAGCTGCATCTGTTAATTTCAGGATGCCCTCTCCGCCGGCAATCCTGTCCGATTCTCCGATATACTCAAGGACCTCCGACGAATACAGGATAAACGCCGAGAAATCACCCGGCACCACCTCTGCATTTACAGTCAGCTCAACATTGAATTCCTCCCCGGTCTCATATCGGTTTTTTTCTGAGGAAAAATTAATATCCGCGCTTGCTGCAGCTACCCCTGTAAGACAGGTAGCTGCTATGCACAAAACACATAGCAGCACCCACATAGTTTTCTTTAAAATTGTAAATAGTCTTTTATCCATGCTCTCCATTCTTATCTGTTATAAAGAATACAGACTCTTTTCCATCTATTGCAGAATAATAAGCTCCGGTGTCGGTATTCCCGACAGATCAAGCATTGCCGGGTCGTATACTCCGGTCGGTTCAGGTGTTCCTGTCGGCTCCGTGGTCGGCTCCGGCGTTCCCGTCGGCTCCGCGGTCGGCTCCGGCGTTCCCGTAGGCTCCGCAGTCGGCTCCGGCGTTCCCGTAGGCTCCGTATCGGCGGCCTCTCTCACGATATTGATGATATATTCCCTTACCTCCCCGTTTTCAGCCTTTACCGTAACGGCAAATCTGTTCATTCCGACATCCGGATAAACATAACCGTCGCTTGTTACCGTTGCCTTTGTAGAAACAGTCTTCGTGCCAAGCTTGATATAATCTATATTGTTCGGCACAATGATACTGTACTCGATATCCTCTGTATACGAAAAGCCCGGGGTAAGGGAAAGCTTTTCACCGTTAATATCATACAGCGTCAGACTCTTTAACCAATTGTTCGGATTGTATTCCTTTTCAGGAACAGGGCAGGCAGCCTCAGGCATTCCGAGATAAACCGGGATTGAGAAAACTATAGGAAGCCCGGCAGGGTCCTCATATGCGGTAAATACCCTCTTTCCTTCGGAATAGGGGGCCTCGACATTAGCCATATACTGATGCCAGAAGCTGTTTGAGGAGGTCACGTTAAACTTCTGAAGATATATTGTATTCTGTCCGCGGTTGATATAATTGTTCCCGATGTAGAAGCCTCCGCCCATTATGGAACGCAGTCTGTTGTTCCAGGGTATCAGGCAGTTCAGATTCAATGATTCGCTGCTTGAACCGTTCAGGGCAAACCTCAGTCCGTTCGCTATGGCTCCACCGGCCTCGGTACTGTGATACGCTCCGATATTATAATAATTATAAAGTCCCTCAAGTCCCGAAACAGTACCGGTAACGCTGTTGCTCATCGCATTTGCGCCTATTGTTACCTCCTGCTTCACGCGCGAGGCTAAATGAAGCGGGCTGACACCCGAATATTCAGCCGCCATAATAAATGTATCGGCATAGGAAATAGTCCTGGTTATGCCCGATTCATCCTTATATTCATAGTTCTTCCCGTTCATGGCCGTGTTTTTCAATATTTTTTCCACGCCCGAAAGCTTTTGGAAGGACGGATAATAGGTCAATACCTCAAATTGAAAAATCGTATCCTCATCAAGGAAATTTCTGGGATCCATGTAATACTCTATAGCCTTCTGTGAGGCTGTTACCCAGCTTGAACCGTCAAATACCGTAAAGGTATCGGTTTTCCAGCTGTAGGCTCCCTTTTCCAACGATTTCCATTCAACGCTTTTCGTGTTTGGTATCAGATTTACGCCCACCTCCGATTCCGCAGCTATGACCTGATTCCATTCAAGTCCTGTATGATACGCCTGAAATTTCCATGAAGGATACTTCTCATGAAGCAGGCGAAGCGGCTCCCTGTAGCTTTCAGGGAAGCCTTCCTTTTCAAGCTGTTGCTCAAAGGTGAGCTCCGTTAGGACCGGGTCCGTACCATTTTCGGATGCGGAAAAACGCGAATCGGTTACCACATAATTCCTGTTTATATATCCGCTGTACGTATTTCCGTCGAAAAGCAGATCTATATGATACCAGTAGTTTCCTTCACTGTCCGCCGTCTCGTCCGTTACTCTTACAAGGTCATCCGTATAAAGGAAAACCGGCTTTCCGTCTGATGTAAACAGTGCTGCAGACTGATATCTGGGTTCAGTCTTTACGCTCAGGGCTGCTGCACCGGCTATTCTCGCATTTGCTCCCTCCACTTCTTTTGCGGGAGGGTTTTCAGCGGTCACGCCCTGTTCATTGCCGTCCGTTGCCGGTGTATCAGGGTTTATTACCACATCTATCGGAGTTTCATTAACATTTGCATCCTGCTCCTTTGGAACAAGATATCTTACGACTGTTTTGGTTGCATTCCGGATATAATCGGTTCTTAAGGACTTGATATAGCCTTCATAAACCTCACCCTTATATTCGGCACTGACCTTCAGCCACTTATAATCATCGGTCTGAACCTCTTCGAGTACGGTAAGCACCGAATTTTTCGGAAGTCGTACTATGGATTTTCCGGAGACAGTCTTTACGCGCCGTTTGGAACCGACATTTTTGTACAGCACCTGTTTACCATATTTGTTGACAACACGGAGCTCGCTGTCATAAGTGAGGCTTATGTAATCACTGAGTGCATAACCTCTTTCCAGCTTTCCGTCAACCAGCGCAAGCACACGATACCAGCGGACCTTTTTGTCACTGCCGTCAATATTCTGCTTTTTAATACAGGTTCCGACAAGCCAGACCTTCTGGTCCTTTTCCAATACGCCAAGCACCTTGCTTTCTATGTCGGAGGTGCTTCTCAGATTCAGCTTTCTTGTAACGGTTCCCGTCAGGTCAAACTTGGAAACACAGTCCTTTACAACCTCCTCATAGCCCTCGGGTATTGAACCGTCTTCATTGTAGCCGCGGTTGTCCCTGCTTCGGGCTTCATTATCCTTCTCCCCGGTCTGCGCATCTGCATTTCCCGAACTGTCCGGGACAGAAAACCGAGAAATATCAGGCATTGTGCTATCGGAATTTCCCACAAAATCCGCAAGCGAAATCTGTTCGAATTCCTTTTCCGCCGTAAAATATTTTCCGAGCGAATAGCCGTAAAGCACTTCTCCGTCCATCTCGGCCCGCAGGAAATACCACTCATCAACAAGGGCATAAAGAAGAACCTCCTGGTCCTTTACCAGCAGTGCCTTTTCCCCATTATGGAGAATATTGTCATAGGTGGTTCCGGGACCGTTCCTCATATACAGCTCCGTTGCCGTTACCACGCCCTTAACACCCGCCGTCGCAGCCCCTGCATCCACCCCGGTATACGGTACACACGGCACCAGCAAAACCAGTATCAGCAGGTACGCGGCAAGCCGGAGGCCTTTCCGTCTTCCTTCAAACATGCGCATACTTTTTCCACACCTTTCTCCTGCCGCCGGTATTAGGCAAAGGCCTGTGTTTTCAGCCTTGAAGCCGTCGGAAGCAGTAAATAATAAATAATCACGGATTGATACTATATCTTATTTGTGACCTTCAGGTGATTTTTTTGTAAACAAAATTCAAACTTTTTTATAGAAGCCCCATAATGTAGGTTATCAGATAAATAAGCACTGCAAGACCGTTTACTATCACGCCGGCAAACGGTATCTTATAATCCGAATTGGTTTTCTTCGTACATTTAATGGAAACT
Source organism: Lachnospiraceae bacterium (assembly GCA_045627205.1). Taxonomy (GTDB): domain Bacteria; phylum Bacillota; class Clostridia; order Lachnospirales; family Lachnospiraceae; genus RUG11977. The sequence continues at coordinate 4,259 of JAZQNG010000149.1, read as the reverse complement.
AAAAAGCCAATTATACTGACAACAAGCGCAGCCGTTGCAATAATGGCAAAGATCTGGGGCGTTTCCCTTTTAAAGCCCCTGTAGAAAACAAAAATGATAAAAAGCAGCAGGCTTGTCGAGCCTGTAATAAGCGACGCCACTGCCTTTGAAGAAGTATTTGTATTATTAAACTTAAGTTTATCGTCCTTCACGCCAATCTCCTCTGTATCAACTGCATTAATCAGGACAGCTATCTGTCCAGGATTCTGAAAAGCCTGTAAATTCCGTAGCCAAGCATCCCACCCAGGGTGTTCAGAATTATATCATCAACATCAAACACGCCAACCTTTGTAACAAGCTGCATAAATTCTACAACAAGGCTGAACATGGCTGCATTTACGGTCGTCCCCCAGAAGGCGATGGGTTTATTTGTCACCCAGCCGGTAACAATTCTCGGGAGTAACATACCGAAGGGGGCAAATATAATAATATTGCCAAATATGTTTATCACAAAAAGAGATAAAGACAGATGCCTGACCTGGTTAAAATATCTGATTATCTCAGCAAACGGCTTAAAATTATATCTGTAATCCGGATAGGTCACCGTTCTTCCGAACAGATCGCTGAAAAAAAGGAAATACAGCAGAAAAGCCATGTATATTGAAAACAGTATAACATACCGTTTTTTGTTATCCTTATGTTTATGATTCCCCATTATATTCCGCGTCTTTCGTAACTTATGGTTGCATTTTCACAATTTTTTATTATACTATATTTAATAAATCAGTGCAAGACTTATGATGTCTTTCTTTTCGTCATAAGCATGGAGGATGACAATGAAAATAATAGATTTATTAAATGATAACAGGCTTCATATCAGCTGTGAACTTTTTCCTCCCAAAAAATGGGAAAATATTGAGGCGGCAAAAAAGGTGGTTGCACAGACTGCCGCACTGCGCCCCGACTATATGAGCGTAACCTACGGAGCAACAGGCGGAACAAGCAAATATACGGTAGATCTGGTTGATGATATCCAGAACAGCCACAAAATCCCTGCGCTTGCACATCTTACATGCGTTTCTTCGGATAAGGAGACCGTTGACAGTGTCGTAAACGCCTATAAATCAAAGGGAATTGAAAACATTCTTGCGCTCCGCGGAGATATCCCCGCCGACAGCGGCTTCGAGCCCTCAAAGGATTTTAAGCATTCCTGCGATCTTATGGCCGAGATAAAAAGCCTTGGGGATTTTTGTATAGCCGGTGCCTGCTATCCTGAAGGACATCCGGAATCAAAATCCGTAGATGAGGATCTGGAATATACAAAGCTGAAGGTTGAAGCAGGCTGCGATTTCCTCATTACCCAGATGTTTTTTGACAACAATATTCTGTATAATTACATGTACAAGCTTCTGAAGAAGGGCATCAATGTTCCGATTGATGCCGGCATTATGCCTGTTACGAATAAATCGCAGATTGCAAGGATCATTTCACTTTCAGGCAATCTGGTTCCGCCCCGTTTCAAAATGATTGTAGACCGGTTCGGTGACAATCCTGAGGCTATGAAGCAGGCCGGAATCGCCTATGCTACAGAGCAGATTATCGATCTGTTTGCTAACGGCGTAAACTGTGTTCACCTCTACACAATGAACCATCCGGAAATTGCAGGTGCAATTTTCAATAATCTGTCGTCCATTCTTGGACGCTGATTTTAAGGAGGAAGTTTGAAAATATATTTTCAAACTAAGAGATTGGTGCAAAAAACGCACAAATTAATGTTCCAAATTTACTTTAAATTTGAAACATTAATTAACTGCTCCATGAGCAACTCATTACATTCGTTGCATTAGGAGGCAACATGAATATTTTAGATATACTCGGCAAAAAGCTTCTCATATGGGATGGCGGTATGGGTACTCTGCTTCAGGCAAAGGGACTAAAGGGCGGCGAGCTTCCGGAGCGCTGGAACCTCGACCGGTCACAGGACATCCTGGATGTTCATACCGAATACCTTGAGGCCGGAGCTGATATCATCACCACAAACAGCTTCAGCTGCACAAAATATAAGCTCGCCGGAACAACGCTTTCCGTTTCTGAAGCTACCTCGGCTGCCGTAGGTCTTTCCGTAAAAGCAATAAAGGATTTTGAAGCCTCCCATCCCGAATCCGGATGCCACTATGTTGCGCTGGATGTGGGACCGACGGGCAGGCTTTTAAAGCCTATGGGAGAGCTTGAGTTTGACGATGCCGTTAATGCATTTAAGGAGGAAATATCCGCAGGCGTTCAGGCCGGAGCAGATTTTATCCTCTGTGAAACCTTCACTGATAATTACGAAATGAAGGCCGCTGTTATAGCCGCCAGGGAATGCTGCAGCCTTCCGGTCATAGTGTCAATGGCCGTTGATGAAAACGGCCGTCTTCTCACCGGCGGTGATATTGAATCCGCCGTTACCATGCTCGAGGCTCTCGGTGTCAACGCCATAGGTATGAACTGCGGCTTCGGACCCGAGCAGTTCATCAGGTTTCTTCCGGAATTTCTTTCTGCATGCTCCCTTCCTATCCTTATGCAGCCGAATGCAGGACTGCCCAGGGTAGAAAACGGACACACGGTCTTTGATGTTACTCCCGATGAATTCGCACTTTCTGCCAAAGAGCTTGTCAGCAATGGCGTTGCCGCAATAGGCGGCTGCTGTGGTACCACACCTGCCCATATAGCCGCTGTGGCAGAGACCTGCAGGAATATGGCCGTGGTTCCCGTCATTACGAAGAATACAACCGTTATATCCTCATACTCCCATGCAATTCACTTCGGAGAACGTCCCCTGCTTGTCGGCGAACGCATCAATCCGACAGGCAAAAAGCTTCTGAAGCAGGCACTCCGAGACAACGATATCTCCTATATCTGCGATGAGGCAGTCCGCGAGGAGGAGGCAGGTGCCGACATTCTGGATGTCAACGTCGGTCTTCCCGAAATTGATGAGTGTAAAATGATGGAGGAGTGCATCTATGCCATTACAGCCATAAGCGACCTTCCCCTTCAGATTGACACAGCAGACATTCCGACCATGGAACGTGCCCTGCGCATATACAACGGCAAGCCTCTTCTAAACAGCGTAAACGGTAAAAAGGAAAGCATGGAAGCAGTTTTCCCGTTGGCTAAAAAATATGGTGCAGCCATCGTATGCCTTACCCTGGATGAAAACGGAATCCCCGAAACAACAGATGAAAGAATTGCAATTGCCGAAAAAATCATCAGCTGTGCCGCCGAATACGGAATCGAAAAGAAGGATCTGATTTTTGATGCCCTGACCATGACAATAAGCACCAACGACAACAACGGACTGATTACGCTGAATGCTGTCCGCCGTCTGCGCTATGAGCTTGGCGTGAATACAATTTTAGGTGTGTCAAACGTCAGCTTCGGTCTTCCGCTCCGAAGCCTCATTACCACAACCTTCTTCACAATGTGTCTTGCAAACGGGCTGAGTTCAGGTATAATCAATCCGCTTGATGAAAGACTTATGTCCGCCTATGACAGCTACCTGACCGTAGCAGGCTATGACAGGCAGTGCCTTAAATATCTTGATAAGTACAGCGGAAAAACAGATGTATATCAGAAAACGCCGGGAACTGCTCCCGTCTCCGGTAATACTTCCGCCGCACCTGCTTCTGACAGTCATACACACAGTGAGCTCCAGACTGCCTGCATACGCGGTCTCTCCGAAAAAGCCGCTTTACTGACTGCTGAAGCACTTAAAAAGGAGGACCCGCTGAAAATAATCGATAGCGAACTGATACCTGCCCTCAACTATGTCGGCATTCAATTTGAGAGCAAAAGGATGTTCCTTCCCCAGCTTCTGATGAGTGCAGATGCTGCCAAGGCAGCCTTTGCAGAAATTAAATCATATTTTAACAATCTCGGTCAGGTGCGTACTTCAAAGGGCTCCATAGTATTGGCAACCGTAAAGGGTGATGTTCATGACATCGGCAAAAATATTGTAAAGGTTCTCTTGGAAAACTATGAATACGAGGTGATTGATTTAGGAAAGGATGTTGACCCTGAAATCATTTTACAGACTGTTCTTGAAAAAAACATCAGACTGGTCGGTTTAAGTGCCTTAATGACGACCACTGTTGTAAATATGGAAAATACAATAAAGCTTCTCCATGAAAAGGCTCCTGATACAAAAATTGTAGTCGGCGGTGCAGTTCTTACCGCAGAATATGCAAAACAGATCAAGGCCGACTGCTATGCTGCAGATGCAATGGCCACAGTACGTTACG
>JAZQNG010000148.1:0-12477 GCA_045627205.1 Lachnospiraceae bacterium | reverse complement strand
AGTCTGCCTTCCGAAGGCACCGGTCTTCTCATATGAACTGATCTTATCAGCGAGCATGAGATTATAGACCTTGCGACAGCAGCCGAAGGTCTTCGCGAAGAGAACAGCCTGTTCGGACGTGGGATATAATCTGTACCTGATAGCCTTATTTGCCATAATCGGAAACTCCTTTACCTGTTTCTATTATAGCAAACGCATGTTCTTTTAGCAACACTTTTTATACTGTTTTTGAGGTTTTTGATAGCAGTCGGATTTTTATTATGGCGCTTTCATCTGCGGTAATTGAATTACCGAGAATTCCCGCTTTATATCTTAAATGTTTCAGTCACAGACACGAGGCTGATGGAGCAGATGGCATATTTTTGTTTCATTTATGTCACAAATATGTTAAAATTGTAGGATATCATGATACAACCATCATGTTTTTCAGCATTCCGGGAATCCGGAGTGTGCCAAAATACATGTATTTTAATTGGGGGATTACAAAATTAATGATTTACACGGTTACCTTTAATCCGGCTTTAGACTATACCCTGGAGCTGGATAATTTATCCGTTGCGGGAGTCAACAGGGCAAAAGCCGCAGAGCTGACTCCCGGCGGGAAGGGAATAAATGTTTCCATAGTCCTGAAGAGTCTCGGACTTAAAAACAGGGTGCTCGGCTTTATTGCCGGTTTTACCGGGACGGAAATAGAAAGGTCCCTTCAAAAATCCGGACACAGCACAGACTTTATCCACCTGAAATCCGGGATGACAAGAATCAACGTAAAGCTGGTAGACAGGGAAACAACCGACATCAATGCTCCGGGACCGGAGATAACCGGAGCCGATTTAAAGGAATTCCAGGAAAAGCTTAAAACACTTAAAAAAGGCGACATACTTGTGCTTTCGGGTGCAGTACCGCCCTGTCTGCCGGATTTCACCTATGCGGTCATCATGGAAAAGCTTGAAAAAAGCGGTGTTAAAATAGTTGTCGATGCTGCGGGACAGCTGCTTTTAAGAACGCTCCCCTGCCGGCCCTTCCTTATAAAGCCAAACATCGACGAGCTGGAGCAGCTGTTCAGCATTCATATTGAAACAAAGGCCGAGCTGATAAAATATGCCCTCGAACTGAAGGAAATGGGTGCCGAAAATGTCCTTGTTTCCTTAGGGCCTGCCGGCGCCATTTTAGCGGGAAGTGACGGGTGCATCTATGAGTGCGCCGCGCCTGCGGGTGAGGCAAGAAGTACCGTCGGGGCAGGCGATTCAATGGTCGCCGGCTTCCTGTACGGCTATAAGCATGCAGAAACGGCAAACAGACTTACCGACGGCTTAAAATACGGTGTCTGTGCCGGAAGTGCATCCGTATTTTCCAATGGTCTTGCTTCAAAGGAGGACATCCTCCTGCTCTCCAACAAGGTCAGCGTAAGCTGCAGCCGGACGCAATGAACGCCATCCTTACAGCCTTGGTCTGCCGGCTTTCGGATACCCTGACATTTCCCGGTAAGGGGCATTCGGAAATATGTCAAACTCTATCGTAAATAAGCAAAATGGGGGCTTTATGCACTCATATCATAATACAGGAGGAAATGCCGCACTTCTGCGGCAGATGTAAAATGAAAAAAACGAAATTATTCTTTCTTGCCGCACTATGTGCAGGCCTTCTTTCATTCCTTGCATTTATGCCGGAATACAGTACTCTTGCGGATACGGATACAGTTGCGGCTACGGATGCCGTTGACGATGCACCCGTTCCGTGCTTTACAAAAGAAAGCGTAACGGTATATGTCGGCTGGGAGCAGTATCTTTCCGACATCTTAGACATCAGTGAAAATGCCGTTATCAAATATAAAAGCTCTAAATCTAAAATCGCAACGGTTGATGATGACGGCAGGATAACCGGAATAAAGCCCGGTAAAGCAACCATTAAGGCAACAATAAAGGACAACGGCCAAAAGTACACAGCCGAGCTGAAGGTCACCGTTAAAAATCCATACTCAGAAATCACCGCCTCCACTACTGCAATTTCTGTAGGGACACCCTTCTGCTTCGATTTAAAGCGTGTCGGACACAACGAGCCCGTCACCTGGACCCTTGAAGGAAGCCAGTATGCATCGATCGAGGCAACCTCTCCCACCGGCTGCAGGCTCTCGGGAAAGGCTCCCGGAGATGTGGTCCTTCATGCGGAATCCAACGGAACCGTTTTCGATCTGCCTGTGAAGATAATCGAGGGCACCGGAAATGTATATTTCATCAATCCGAATTCGGACCCCTATTATACGGGCTATATGAAATACGGCACCTACAATTCCAAAACAAAGGGCTATTATCTGCTCCGTTCATACCTTGAAATGCTTGAAAAGCAGAAGGGCGGCGTGCTTGTTCTTGAGCCCGGAAACTATGTCATTACAAATACGCTCTGCATTCCGTCAAATACGACTATCTATCTGAAGGACGGCGCGCATATCATAAAATCAAAGGATACCGGAACCACAGGACTTACGGCTACCCGTTCCCTCTTCCACCTTGCTTCCTTTACAAATGCTGCTAAAACAGGGGCTTTTAAGGGCTATGGCGGTGAGCATGATATTTATTTCATCGGCGAGGGAAATGCGGCAATAGACATGAACAGCCTGAACTGTGCCGCCATCGTTGTTGCCCACTGCAGCAACCTGACAATCCGCGGCATACGTTTCCTGAACCTGAACGGCAACCATTTTATAGAGCTTGATGCAACAAAAAATGCCTCCATCAGCGGCTGCTTTTTCAGCGGCGCGGTCGAATCGAATTCAACCAGGAAGGAAGCAATAAATCTGGATACACCTGATAAAAATACAAACGGCTTCATCCAGAACTGGACAAGCTACGATTGTACTCCCAACAACGGTGTCTATATTTTTGATAATGTATTTTACAATCTTGAAAGTGCCATCGGAACCCATAAATACACTGAAGGGAAGCCCCATCAGAATGTAAATATTTATCACAACACCTTTATCGACGTAACCACCTACGCCATCAGATGTATGAACTGGAACAGTCCCAATATCACCGAAAATGTGATAATGCTGACATCAGTCCCTGAGGAGGAGCGTATCGGAATCATATGCAACGGTGCCGTAAACCCGAACATCACGGAAAACCGCTTTGAAGGCTATACAACTCCCATCAGCTTCTATCACTGGCAGAATCAGGGCAGCGGTTCAAACTACAATCCGATATACAACTCGATAGACCAGAAATGCATCGGTGTCCTCAGCAGAAACTACATCAGAAACTGCGTAAACACCTATATCGAATACTATCCGACATTTGAGGATTTCGATGAAGAAACCATCATCAAATATGATTTTTCTCCCGACTATATTTTGTCCTGAAAAATCATCTTACCTTCAGCCTGTACCAGACGGCATCGTTTTTTGTAATGACCGCCGCTGACCTCCAGGCCTCATAACGGCTGTTAAAGCAATCCTTTTCACGCTGCTCGAGTACTCGTATCCGGGCAGCGTCTGTTGTTTCATCATCAGTCATTTTAACACAGTTAAAAATAAAGAAGGCGTCTGCGGTTTCATAAACATCGCTTACCTCGCCGTTCCTAAGCCAGAAGGCTATCCCCGCAAGATCCTCCGGCAACATTTCGCACAGCCCGGAATAATCCGCAATTATCTCCGTGGCATTCATATCCTCGTAGGCTGCCTCCTTTAAGGTAATTCCGGGATTATTATCCATAAAGGCCTTCAGTTTTTTAAAACGTGTTCTGAAAACCTCCAGCTCATTCTCATCATAAAGGGCATTCTCGCCTGAATTATCCTCATAGGACTTCGGAACCATCACATACTGGAGGACCATATGGCGGACCTCCTTTTCATCCGTATTCATATCAATATTTAAGGTGATGTTCTCGTACACCTTTCTGGCAAGGATATTGTCCCTGTATACGGTACGCACAATTTCCTCCGTAATACCGTACTCCTCGCACTGCTCCTTCGAAAGCCTGCTCATGAAATCCGCAGTCTCAATGCTTATCTCCACATTGTCGTCTTCGTTTAAGGAAACGCCTATTTCATCTGCCCTTGAGGCCACGATCTTCGTGTAGGCAATTTCATCCAGGACATCCTCCTTAAAGGCCTCGTCAAAGCTGTTCCCTTCATTATCTACCTGATAGCTCCAGATATTGTCACCATACAGACCGGTTATTTCTCCGGCTCTGGGGAGCGCATAAAGGTTCCATTCACCCTTTGTTATCTGTACTGAATCGACCGTGAAAACAACATTTTCAGGCAGCCCGTTCAGAGGATCGGTTTCAACCGTTTCCTCCACGTCCCGGCCCGTCAGCTTTTCTACAAGGGAACATCCCGCAAGAGATGAAATTCCAAACAGGAAAACAAGAATTAAAGCCGGCAGCAATATTCTGTTGCAGTCAAATTTCTTTTTCACACTTATCTCCATATCCTTAACCGGACAGCCGGTCATTTATCTAGTCAAGCCCGCAACCGCTACGCCTGTTGCTCATTAAAAGCAGGCTGCACCTTAGTTTCTATTTTAAGCTTCCCAAGCTCTGTAAATACCTCCTTCAGCTGGCTGATAACCTGTGCAGGCGAAATCAGGGCCGTTTTCTTTCCCCTTTCAGGCTGCAGGGTATATTCCAGCTTCGGAACACGTCCCGTAATCAGCTTCAGGCTGCCGCCAAAATGCTCAAGCAGTGCAGGGAAACCTGCAATATCAAGCCGGGCCTTTTCGTAAAAATCAAGCTTTACGACACGTCCCTTCTGGGTAATGGAATTCACATAAACATCGTGTCCCATGGCCTTTGTCAGCGCAATTTCCAGAAGATTTTCAACAGGAAGCGGCAGGTCTCCGTAGCGGTCCGTCAGCTCCTCCTCAAGGTCCATTTTAAGCGCCTCTGTTTCAACTGTCGCAATACGCTTATACATATCAAGCTTCTGAAGCTCATTTTTTATATACGAGGATGGAATGAAGGCATCCATATCAAGGTCTATCGAGGTTTCAAAATACTCGCTGTTTTCCTCGCCCAGCTTCAGGCTCTTTACGGCCTGGTTCAGCATTTTACAGTAAAGGTCATAGCCGACTGCCTCCATATGTCCGCTCTGTTCAGCCCCAAGCAGGTTTCCGGCACCACGTATCTCAAGGTCCCTCATGGCAATCTTTATTCCGCTTCCAAGCTCTGTAAACTCCCTTATGGCGGCAAGTCTTTTCTCCGCAATTTCCTTCAGCTGTTTATCGCGCCTGTACATAATGAACGCATAAGCTGTACGGGCCGAACGCCCTACACGGCCTCTCAACTGGTAAAGCTGTGAAAGTCCAAGCCTGTCGGCATCATCTATGATTATCGTATTTACATTGGAAATATCAAGACCGGTCTCAATAATTGTCGTAGATACAAGCACATCTATGTCACCGTTTACAAAATCGAACATTATCTGCTCAAGCTCACGCTCATCCATGCGGCCATGGGCATATACAACATTTGCCTCGGGTACAAGCTGTCTGATGGAGGCAGCAACATCATCAATTCCCGCAACCCTGTTGTAAACATAGTAAATCTGTCCGCCTCTTGCAAGCTCACGGTTTATGGCTTCACGTATTATCTCGTCATTGTGCTCCATAACAAAGGTCTGGATAGGCATACGGTCTACGGGAGCCTCATCCAGGACACTCATGTCACGTATTCCCGAAAGACTCATATGAAGCGTTCTTGGAATAGGAGTCGCAGTCAGTGTAAGTACATCCACATTCCCCTTCATCTGCTTGATTTTTTCCTTGTGGCTCACACCAAAGCGCTGCTCCTCGTCTACAATCAGCAGTCCAAGATTTTTAAAGGCTATGTCCTTTGAAAGAAGCCGGTGTGTTCCGATAAGAATATCCACAAGTCCGCACTTTGCCTTTTCTACGATTTTTTTTGCCTCGGTCGCGGTTTTGAAGCGTGAAAGCATCTCTATCTGAACCGGGTACGGACTCATACGCTGTACAAAGGTATTGTAATGCTGCTGTGCAAGGATGGTTGTCGGAACAAGCAGTGCTACCTGTTTTCCGTCCTGAACAGCCTTGAACGCAGCACGAATGGCAATTTCCGTTTTACCGTAGCCTACATCGCCGCAGATAAGCCTGTCCATAATGCGGTGGCTCTCCATATCACGCTTTGTATCCTCTATCGCCTTCAGCTGGTCATCCGTTTCCTCGTAAGGGAACAACTCCTCAAATTCCTTCTGCCAGACATTGTCCCTTGAAAAGGCAAAGCCCTCGCTTGCCTGCCGCAGCGCATAAAGGCGCACAAGCTCTCCGGCAATTTCCTTTACGGCGCCCTGGACCCTTGTTTTTGTCTTTTTCCATTCAACAGAATCCAGCTTGTTCAGACGCGGTGTCTTTCCGGAATCCGCCGCTGCATATTTCTGCAGCAGTCCCATGGCGGTAGCCAGAACATAAAGCGTCCCTCCGCCCGCATATTCAACCTTTATATAGTCCTTTATTACGTTCGCAACCTCGATTTTCTCGATACCGCGGTATATTCCAACTCCATAGTTTTCGTGGACAACATAGTCGCCCTCATTCAGCTCTGAATAGTCTGAAATGCGGTTGCCCTCGTAGGTTTTTTTCTTCTTTTTTGTTTTCCGGGCACCAAAAATATCACTTTCCGATACCACGACAAAATTAATAAGAGGATATTCAAAGCCTCTTTTCAGGCTTCCTGAGATGATACAGACCTGGCCCTCCAAAAGCTCATGGTCAGCTGTTTCACTGAAGAAGGCGTTAATTTCATTCTCGCACAGATCCTGTGCAAGACGCATTCCGCGGGATTTTGAAGCGGCAAGCAGTACAACCCTGCATCTGCGCTTCTTCCACTCCAGCAGATCCTTCACAAGCATTTCAAAATTCCCGCAATAGGAATTGATTGATGCAACCGAAAGAGCATAGGTCGCAGTCACGGGAATCAGAGGGAACTTGTAATCAAGCATGCTCAGCATAATGGAGCCGTGCTCGGAAAGCCTTGCGAAAATCGCGCCGCCCGTCCATATTGCATTCATCTGACCCGGCAGTATATAGCCCTTTTCAAGCCTGCCCTTCATGCTCTCGGAAAATTCCTGCTCAACCGCCTCGGCCATCTCCTTAAGACGCTGCGGTTCATCCAGGAAAATACAGCTGTTGTCCTCATCAAAATAGTCAATGAAGCTCACCGTATCCTCTTCAAAATACTCTACATAGCTGTCAAGACCGACCCTTACACCAAGGTATTCAAAATCATCCTTAAATTCATTGAAGGTACGACGCAGATTTGAGGCTGCCTCTATATTGTCCTGTGACATATGTTTTTTATGGATTTTTTCAGTTTCGGCCTCTATCCTCTCCAGACCCTTAGCCCTCTCCTCCTCCGACAGAACCATTTCGGAAGCAGGAAAGATAACAGCCTCGGTGATGTTTTCAATCGAACGCTGGCTCGCAGCATCAAATATTCTCATGGAATCGATTTCATCACCCCAAAGCTCAATCCTTATCGGAGCCTCCTCCTGGATAGGGTAAATATCAACAATTCCGCCGCGTACCGAGAACTGCCCCGGCTCCTCAGCCAGACCCTCGCGGGCATATCCGAGGCTTATAAGCCTTGCTGTCAGCTCATCCATATTGATGCTGTCAGTATTGGTAATATGGATTACATTCCTGCGCAGCTTTTCCGGATTCATCAGCCTGTCAAGCGTAGCGGTAATTCCCGCAACGACTGTAATCTCCTCGCCCATGACCAGCCTTTTCAGCACCTTCAGGCGTTCCTTCGCTATGGCATTTCCCCTTACATCCGCACTATAGAAAATGATATCCTTCGAGGGGTAAAAAACAACGTTTCTTGAATAAAGCAGCAGATCTGAAGCAAGCTCCTTCGCCTTTATATCATTTTCCGTCAGTATAAGCCTCTGTGCAAAGCCGTTCTCTCCCTCTGGAGCACAGGCTGCAATGAGATTGCTTTTCTGTGTATCCGTACAGCCCGTAACGCGCGCTGAAAGGCGGCCCTTCCGCATTGCTGCAGCCAGGTCGCTGACTTTTGAATATTCAGATAAAGGCTTGGTCAGAACATTCATGTATCCGGCTTCTCCACATTCTTTTTAGGCTTTGGGGGATTAATGTTGTAAAGGTTCATAGTCCGTTCAATACCATTATCAAGCCAGCATTCCACGGCCTCTACAGCTTTTGCAAGTATATCCCTGATGGCAGGCTCTGCCTCCTTGGGGAATCGTGCCAGCACGTGGTCTGCCAGATCCCAGCCCTCAGGCTTTTCACCTACACCGATACGGACACGGGAAAATTCTTCTGTCCCCAGATGAAGGATGATATTTTTCAGTCCGTTGTGTCCACCTGCACTTCCCTTGCTGCGGATACGCATCCGGCCCACATCAAAATTGATATCATCACAGAAAACGATGATATCCTCCGGCTCCGGCTTATAAAAATCGCATACGGCCCTGACGCATTCTCCGCTTAGGTTCATATAGGTCTGCGGCTGAACAAGGACAACCTTCTGTCCGTTTATCACACCCTGTCCCAAAAGCCCCTTAAAACGCTTTGTATCCATTCTGATATTATATTTGTCCGCAATTGCAGTCACCGCATCAAAGCCTATATTATGGCGTGTGCCTGCATATTCCCTTCCGGGATTTCCAAGTCCGACTATTATTTTCATTTCATATTTTCCTTATCTGTATCAGCCAAAAAAACCCCGATTCTGAAACCGGGGTCATTAAGCAGCTATCATTCACCCTCAAAAAGAGGTGTTGAGAAATATCGTTCAGCAGTATCGGGAAGCACCGTAACTACTGTCTTTCCCGGGCCAAGCTTTTCAGCCAGCTTCAGGGCTGCAGCAACGTTTGTTCCTGAGCTTATGCCGCACATGATGCCTTCCTTGTTTGCAAGGTCCTTTGCGGTCTGAAGAGCTTCCTCATCAGTAACAATATATATATTGCTGTAAATCTGCTGGTTGAGGATGGGAGGAATGATTCCGTCTCCGATACCCATCTGAAGATGTGTTCCGATCGTGCCACCTGCAAGAATTGCAGCATGCTCAGGCTCAACTGCCCAGATTTCAATGTCAGGATTTGTTGCCTTCAGGGTTTCACCGATACCGGTAATGGTTCCGCCTGTTCCGATTCCCGAACAGAAGCCGTGAATAGGTCCTGCCACCTGCTCAAGGATTTCGAGGGCGGTATGATGCTTATGTGCCTTCAGGTTGTCTGGATTTTCAAACTGCTGCGGAACGAATACATTGGGATCGTCCTTTGCCATCTGAAGGGCAATTCTTAAGCATTCATCTATACATGCACCGATATCGCCGGCATCATGAACAAGAATCACCTCTGCGCCATAATGACGTACAAGCTTTCTTCTTTCCTCACTGACCGAATCAGGCATAATGATAATTGTTTTATAACCACGGACTGCACCGATAAGTGCAAGACCGATTCCCTGATTTCCGCTGGTAGGTTCAACGATAATGGTGCCCTCGTGAACAATTCCGGCCTGCTCCGCCTTCATAATCATATTGTAGGCTGTACGTGTCTTTATAGAGCCGCCGACGTTCAGACCTTCAAACTTTACAAGTATTTCTGCATTTCCGGGTTTATTTATTCTGTTAAGCCGTACCATGGGTGTATGGCCGATGGCTTCAAGTACATTATTGCAAACCATTGTGAACCTCCAAATTTAGTAACAACTGCATACCAAATAGTTATTATATCATCATTATCGGGTGCGTCAAGCAGAAATAAAGAAAAACACACCATTACCCTTCCCAAATGGACCGCTTAAGCCCCGCAAATGTAATCCTTGACAGTCTTTGTCGCAGAATATATACTTTTATATGAAGTTTATTCAATAGAGGTATATTTTTATGGGAAGATTGATAATGGCATACTGGGACTGTAAATGGTGCCAGACCACAGGAATACCTGGTGATAAACGGGAATGCCCAAATTGCAGCCGTCCCCGTGGCGATGTAAAGTTTTATATGAAAAACAATCTGGAGGGCAGGACCTATTCTGAAGCCGAGCGCAACGGGCTGGAATATGTCGAGGAAGAAAAGGCACAGACAATCAACCGGAATGCCGACTGGTACTGTCCGTACTGCGATTCGTTAAACTCCGCCGGAGCCTCCGTCTGCAAGGGCTGCGGAGCCACAATTGAGGATTCCGAAAAAAACTATTTTGATATTCAGGCAGATTTAAAGGAGCAGGAACAGCAGGCCGCCCCGCCTCCCTTACCGGAGAAAAAACGGTCCCTGTTGAAGCCTATTCTTATCGGACTTGGCATTTTGGCAGTCCTTCTGCTTATTTTTCGGCCACGTACCAAAGAGGGATCCATAACAAAGGTTTCCTGGCAGCGTGAAATCGGAATAGAGCAGAACAATTATGTAGCCGAAAATGACTGGACGCTTCCAAATGGAGCCGACCTGGTCAGCACACAATCGGAAATACACCATTACGACCAGGTCCTGGACCATTATGAATCGCGGGAGGTCCAACGGAGCCGTGAGGTTTTGGACCATTACGAAACAATATACACGACTAAGGACCTCGGAAACGGGTATTTCGAGGAGGAATCATATCAGGAACCGGTCTACAAAACGGAATATTATACGGAAACCGTTCAGGAACCCATATATGTTTCAGTTCCACGGTACCAGACCAAATACTATTATAATATATGGCGCTGGCAGGAATGCAGAAGCGTATCCGACAGCGGAACAGGTCATACCGAAAAATGGCCGGAGTTCACCCTTGGCGATAAGGAACGCGAGGGACAGCACCGTGAGAATTATACCATCACGGTACGTACAGAGGATGAGGAAAAAACCTACCGGATTGCCTCCTACAATATCTGGCAGAAGCTCAACGAAAACGATGAAGTAAAAGTCAAGGGCGGTTCAAAGCTGCTTGACAGTGATGGAAACGAGATCTGTGAATTATATTGAACAGGAGCCGGCTACCAAAACTCTTTTCAATAATACAGAAAGGCAATAATAATCATATATGAAATTTACCTTATTCAGTAAGAAAAACGATAAAAAGAAAACAGAGGAAAAGAACCACCGCGAACCGATAATGGTCAAAATCTTCAGAGAAAACGACAAAAAAGCCCGGGTAAACGTTGCAGTAGCTGATTCAGACACAGCCGGTGAAGAGCCCGGCACAGCCGAGGAGCGTGAAAGAAGAAAATCCCGTTTTCTTCCAAACGACAAATATTTTACAATAACCGTTTATGCCTTATGTGCCGTTCTGGCCGTTGTTTTGGTTGGTGTTATCCTTACACACATCACACCTGTTGTAAATGCCATAAAGAACTTTTTCAGCATTATCTCGCCCTTTATCATCGGCGGTGTAATAGCCGCAATACTTACACCGATTGTAAACTGGCTTGATGAAGCGCTTTTTGAAAAGGTCTTTAAAATCAAAAAGCCCAAGGCCCGCCTTGCACTCTCAGTAATACTCACCTATGTGGTTTTCCTTGGACTGATTACCCTGGCGCTGATTATCCTTCTGCCCGAGGTCGGAGCAAGCATAATGGAGCTGGTTTCAAAGTCAAGGACCTGGTACAATTCCATCATCCATACGGTAGACGGACTTGACGAAAGCTTCCCCTCCATCGACTTTTCAAAAATCCGTGATGCAATAAATACAGCCTGGCCCGAAATCATGAGCTCGCTCACAGGCCTTGTAAAAACCTCCGTACCGAAGCTTATCAGCACCTCCTATTCCGTAATCAGGCTACTGATAAATATTCTACTTGCAATCGCCATTTCAATCTACATGGTCTGCGATAAGAGAAGGCTTGCGAGAGGTGCAACAAGACTTCTCTACAGTGTAATCAAGCCGGAAAAATGTGAAGCAATAATACAGGATGCCCGCGACAGCTTCCAGATTTTCACGGGCTTCATCATCGGAAAGTCAATCGATTCGCTCATCATCGGAATCATCACCTTCTTTGCCTTGAAGCTTTTCGGACTTCCCTATCCTCTGCTTGTTGCGGTAATAGTCGGTGTCACGAACATGATTCCCTTCTTCGGCCCCTTTATCGGAGCCATACCGTGCGGTCTGCTGTATCTCTGCATGGAGCCGGTATACTGCCTGATTTTCGCAATAATGATTTTCGTAATCCAGCAGTTCGACGGCTGGATTCTCGGCCCGCTCATTCTCGGCGACTCAACCGGAATACGGCCGATTTGGGTTATCTTCGGAATAACTGTCGGTGGCGCCTACTTCGGCTTTACCGGAATGTTCCTTGGCGTACCTGTCACCGCAGTAATCGTATTCCTGGTTAATAAAGCAGTCGAAAAAAGGCTCGCCAAGAAGAAAATCGAAATTCTTTAACGGGGACGGACCTTTATTAACAAAATTCTACAGTGGGGACGGACCTTTATTAACAAAATTCAATATCGGGGACAGACCTTTTAAATGCTTTTTCAAGGTCTGTCCCCGATATTGAATTTTGTTAATAAAGGTCC
>JAZQNG010000147.1:0-4147 GCA_045627205.1 Lachnospiraceae bacterium | reverse complement strand
CAGATGCAAACCGATACTGTACAAAAAACGATTTCGGATAATGTAGAATTGCAGGTAAAACAGGCAATCTCTGAAAATGTGGCATCTGATGAGGTGCAATCAAAACTTGCTGCCGCTTCCGAAGGTGCAAAGTCAATAATTTCGCTGAAAACCTCACTCGATAGCTATAACGCATTCTATCTCGGCCTTTTGACCTACACCGGAGGTGTTGCTTCCGCTGCTGACGGTGCCAATAAACTTGCCTCCGGCGCATCAGATTTGCAGAATGGGACAGCACAGCTTAAAGACGGAGCTTCTGTACTTTATGACGGTATTCTCCGGTTAAAGAACGGAACACCTGCTCTTGTAGATGGCGTAACCGGGCTGAAAGACGGTGCTATGCAGTTAAATGAGGGACTTCAAAAATTCAACGAAGAGGGCATTCAAAAGATTATCGATCTTGTAGACGGTGATCTGAATGGCATTGTTGCTCGCTTGAAAGCAACGATTGATGTATCAAAGAATTACCGCAATTTTGCCGGCATCAGCGATGATATGAGTGGACAGGTCAAATTTATCTACCGTACAGACGAAATAAAATCCAAGTAAACAACACGGCGGCAGGGATTTCTCCCCGCCGCCGTGTGTCTGTTATGCGTAGATCAGATTGTTATTGACGATTTCCGTTCAAGTTACCGCTTGTCAGAAGTTCGGTGTGCTTCGTAAGGCACGAAGTGCCGTTTTTTTACCTTATAGGAAATTGCGTCCTGCTTGCTTATTTGTTAAAAACATTATGTTTGCTATATACCTGCCTGTATTCAGAGGGAGAAATTCCGACGGAGGTTCTGAAGGCGTTGGAGAAATTATGGACATCGGCGAACCCTAAGCTGAATGCAATCTGGGATACGGCGTCATTTGTTTCGGTCAGCAGTACCTTGGCATGTTCCATTTTTTCATGAATGATGTAGTTTTTCAGGGATACCCCCATATTTTTTTTGAAAAAGGTTGTGAGGTATTTTTCGTTATAACCGAAATATTCGGCTATTTGGGAACAGCGGAGGGGCTCCTGCATGTGCCAGGAAATATAGTCGGTAATGTCATGGCAGATTTGTTCGCGATATCTGGCCTGTTCCACTTCGGAATTAACCCGCATCTGAAGAGAAAGCTCCGTAAGAAGGGCGCCTGCCAGATAATTATTGAGGGTACTGTTCCTGTAGCGCCGGTCTGAGTCCTGCAGCTGCTTTATCAGAAGGATGACACGGTCAATGGAGCGCAGACTGCTTTGGACCGGAACGGTTAAGGGATCATCGGTGCTGTCCTCCGAGGTGGCGGTAAAATGCATCCAGTAAAAGGAACAGTCGGAATTTTTTGTACCAAACTGTCTGGTGGTGGGGGACATAAGGATGAACTCGCCTGCGTGAACGGTATATTCTTTGCTGACGGTTGTCGTTGCGGTCTCCGGAATCGGTATCGAATCCCCTTTGACTGAACAGGTTTCGGAATAATCTCCGCCGATGTAGAGGGTACCCTCTATTACTACTATCAGTTCGTAGTCCACCAGAACTCTGCTCATATGTATCCAGTTATCATTTGGGGCTACAAAACGCCCGCACCATTTATAGTGGATGTTATAATCGCTAAACATGGTAACTCCTCCTGAGATAAATTTCTGAAAATGCAGAAACTGCTCAATTGCTCTGCATTTTCTGCAATCTTCAAAATGCGTATGCGCTTTTTTGGCAAGCTTCGGTTTTGTGTTCGTTCTCGCCCGACTGTGAACAGAAAGTTAATATTCACAGTCTGTCAAAAACACATTTAATATTATATAACCTTTTTACACCTAATGCAACTTTTAGGAATTTATTTTGCCGAAATTAGATGGTATTATAAAACTACAATGAATTACAGATTTTATGCAACGAAAGAATAAAGGATTATATAAATACCTTTGTAGGGCTTATTTGTAAATTGAATGAACAAATTACAAAATTACACCGTATAAAGAGAGGAGCAGGGTATGGCAGATTTAAAGGAATTTAGTTTGAGTGAAGTAACCTTAAAGGATGATTATCTGGTAAACGCTTTTAAAAAAGAGACAGATTATCTCCTGTCACTTGATACGGACAGACTGCTGGCAGGTTTCAGGGAAACGGCGGGAGTTGATATGCGCGGTGCTGAAAGGTATGCGGGCTGGGAAAATCTTCTTATCGGCGGACACACTCTGGGCCACTATCTTACGGCTGTTGCACAGGCTTATGAGTGTGCAAACGCAGATGCTTCTGTCAAAGAGAAGCTGATGGCAAAAATAGAACCGTTGATTAACGGCTTAAAGGAATGTCAGGATGCACTTGGAACAGGATTGATTTTCGGAGGAAAGATTCTTGACAGGGACAATATAGAATTGCAGTTTGACAATGTGGAAAAGGGACTTACGGAGATATTTACCCAGTCCTGGGTTCCCTGGTACACCATGCATAAAATTTTCGAGGGACTGATTTCGGTGGTTGACCTGAAGGCAGAGATTTCATCGACTGCGTTAAAGGTTATGAGCCGTGCAGCTGACTGGACCTTTGGCAGAACCTCTTCCTGGAGCGAAGAAACCCATAAGACGGTCCTCAGTATTGAATACGGCGGTATGAATGACTGCCTTTACAAGGTATATCAGCGTACCGGCAAAAAGGAGCATCTTGAGGCTGCCCATGCTTTTGACGAGGTGGCTCTGTTCGAGAGAATCCTGGCCGCGAAGCCCGGGGATGATGCGCTTAACAACATGCATGCCAATACAAATATTCCTAAATTCATGGGAGCTCTCAGACGTTATGAGGTGGTCGGAGATGAAAAATATCTGGATTATGTAAAGAAATTCTGGGAGCTTGTAACGGGACTTCATACCTATATTACCGGCGGAAACAGTGAATGGGAGCATTTCGGAAAGGATCGCATACTGAATGCGGAGAGAACCAACTGCAACTGTGAAACCTGCAATGTTTATAACATGCTTAAAATCACGAAGGACCTTTTTAAGATTACAAAGGATAAAAAGTACGCAGACTGGTATGAAAATGCCTATATTAATCAGATTCTTTCTTCGCAGAATCCCGAAACCGGAATGACGACCTATTTCCAGGCCATGGCCACCGGCTATTTTAAGACCTACGGTGAGCGTGACACCAAGTTCTGGTGCTGTGTTGGTTCGGGAATGGAGAATTTTACCAAGCTCGGAGAGAGTTTTTATATGCAGTCTGAGGATGCGATAATTGTAAATCAGTATTTTTCATCGGATTTATCAAATGATAGAATTGAGCTTCACCAGATTTCAAATTTCCCTGAGGAAGATACGGCCGAGTTTAGAATCGGTAAGGATTATATCGGAAAAATAGGTTTCAGAAAGCCCGACTGGAGTGCAGGTGATGTAAAGGTTGAAATCATCGGCGCTGCCGCAACCATAGTGAATGAGACAAATGCTTCCTTAAGGAACGGAGCCGTGCCAAATGCGGAGGGCATTAATGCGGAAGGCAGGGTGGCTGATGAAAACGATGTTTCAGGATATATTTACGTTAAGGGCAGCTTCCCCGCAGGTTCGATAGTAAGGCTTACATTGCCCATGAACATTGTTCCCTGCAATCTTCCCGATGGGGAGAATACCTACGGCTTTAAGTATGGGCCTGTTGTTTTGTCGGCGCTTCTCGGTTCCGATGACATGAAAAAAACCAGGACCGGTGTTGATGTCACGATTCCTGAAAACAAGCTGATTCCCGAGCGCTTTGTTAAGGACGGCGGCGAGCTGATAACCGTTGAGGCTGACAGTGTAGAAGATTTCATGAAAAATATCAATTCAAATATGGAACGCAGCATAGAAGACGGACAGGTTGTTTTTGACCTGAAGAATACGGATTCGAATCTCAGATATGTGACACATTACCGTCAGCACAGCCAGAGATATGGTTTGTATTTTGATTTCAAGGCCTGAACCGGGATGCACCGGCAGCACGGGTGGAGCAGTTCCGAAGGTTTGTGCAGTGGTCGTATGCAGCACTGATGAAGCAGCTAAAGGGACTGAGGTATCGAAAGTACAGATGAAGCAGTTCCGAAGGTTTGTGCAGTGGTCGTATGCAGCACTGATGGAGCAGCTAAAGGGACTGAGGTATCGAAAGTACAGATGGAGCAG
>JAZQNG010000146.1:0-14686 GCA_045627205.1 Lachnospiraceae bacterium | reverse complement strand
TTTCAAATTTAAAGTAAATTTGGAACATTAATTGGTGCGTTTTTAGCACCAATCTCTTAGTTTGAAAATTTATTTTCATACTTCGACCTGTTTATATACTCTTTTATCATATCATATTTATACATCGATTAGCAACTGATAATTCATTTTCCGTATTGCTTTATGTTACTATTGACAGCCAACTGTTTATGTGTTATATATACAGTTAGTAAAAAAATCCGAATTCAGGAAGGTTAAGGTTGAAAATGGATAATTATAAATCCGGCGGTCACTCCGTCTGTACTAATCAAAGAATAGTAATCAAAAAAAAGCCTGTAAAGGCTGTTTTAATCTCACTTTCAATAATGGGACTGTTCATACTTCTTCAGTTTGTGGTATCATTCCCTTATTATTTTGTAATGATTGTAAATGCCCTGGCTGATAATAAAATGGACAGTGCCCTGGCCTACAACTCATATATTTCGCATCTTTCGACATCAGGCGGAAGCGTCATGATAACCTTCATTACAACACTACTGTCTGCCGTAGTTGCCGTTATATGCTACCGTGTATTTTACTGTAAAAAATACCCCTTCGAAAAAATAAAAAATACCTGCAGGCAGGTATTTAATGTAAAAAACGTTGTCGGTCTGTTCTTTGGTGCCGTATGTACCTTCTGTATGGCTACAATACTGAACTCCCTTATGGTAAGCATCACTCCGGCGGCAAGTTCCCAATATAACGAACTGATGGATCTGGCGCTCGGCAACATCAACAGCTTTCCGCTATTCTTCTGTCTCTGCATTCTTGCTCCAATCAACGAGGAATGCATAATGCGTGGAATAGTTCTTTCAAAGCTCAGGAAGAATATGCCTGCAGCCGCAACAATAATAATATGTGCAGTACTGTTCGGCATATTCCACATGAACCTGATACAGGGCGTGTATGTTCTGCCCTGCGGTGCCTTACTTGCTTATCTGGCATATAAATATGATTCGATAATCCCCTCCATGCTTGTTCATGGAATTTTCAACGGAATGAACTACATTATCCAGCTCTTCCCTGATGAAATACTTGAATCACCGTTTTTTGTCATCGGTCTTACGCTGGTATCAGGCATCGCCTGGTTCCTTCTCGAGGGACGCAACAGAGTCAATGTACCTGAAGTCGGAGAAGTCAGCAAAACCACCTGATTCCTTTGTTGAATAATAAATCAGTGCAAAACGGTTTCCGGTAAAGTGTTCAAGTCTGAAAAGCAGCTTTTTGGTAAGGGCTGCTTTTTTCATGCCCGTACCATCGTCATAATAAAATTCCGCCAGATCCTTTCTGTCAGAAAAATCCACACCTATACCCAGGGTAATGCTTTTTGACGCAGTTTCAGCTATCGAATGAAGTGTTTCCTCTCCTGTTGAGGCATCCTTTTCAATAAACACTATATCCGTGCCATCCTTACCCGGTGTAACACCGATAAAGCCAAAGCCGTACTGAAGTGCAGCCATTCCGGCAAAATCCCCCGGCTTCATTCCATCCATGTCAATGGAAATAAATGCCCTGCAGCCGGGTTCACACATACGCTGTGTAAGTGTATTGACCGCCTGGACAGGCGTAGCACAAAGTCTGTCCGAATGCAGCCTGTAGGCCTTCTTTTCAGGAAGTCTTTCAACAAGCTCCATAAAGGGTTCATGGTTAAACTGCCAGACATTACTGAAGCCAAAGCAGGAATCTGCTTCATAAACCCTTGAAAAATCATCGCTACCGTACCCGGGCTGTACTGCCTTATTCCTTTTTTCCCATGCCTCAGGCATTTTCCCGTTTATATCTATCACAGGCCATGCTCCCTCAAAATGCATAGGCAGAAGATACGGTATTCTTCCCGATGCGCCTCTGTCCTGAAACAGCATGGCATACCACTCACCCTCAGGTGTATCCACTATTGCACCCTGTGCTATTCCTGAACCGAAGTAGCCTGCATCCTCACAGAATATATCCCTTCCCATAAATTCACCGTCTATACGTTCAGACATGAAACATGCCTCGGACCTGAACCAGCGCCCCTCAACCGAATGTATGAAGAACAGATAGTAGATGCCGTTTATTTTATAAAAGTGGGTACCTTCATAGCCCAGCATTGTTGTTTTTGTATCAGAAACTGCCAGCCTGTTTATTCCTCCGGGCTCCGGTCCCGATAAATCCTGCTTCAGCTCGGTAATATAAATATCCCTGTTTCCGTAGGCAATATATATTCTTCCGTCATCGTCAAATAAAAGGGAGCTGTCATGGTAAAAGCCCTCTATTGTGCTTTTTTTCCACGGTCCTTCAATACGATTTGCGGTATACAGGTAGGATTTATGCGTATCATTTGCTACAAAGCATATATAAAAGAGACCATTATGATAGCGGAGTGATGCAGCCCACATTCCTTTGCCATAAATGTTCTGACCGTTTTCCAGCCTTTGTGCGGGTGTACTGTCAAGTCTGTCATAAACATAGGCCGCATGCCTCCAGTTCACAAGGTCCCTTGAGCTCATTATCTCACAGCCGGGCATAAAATGCATCGTTGTGCTGACCATATAGTAGGTATCGTCAACGCGGATTACATCATTATCAGGACAGTCTGTTCTAAGTAAAGTATCCATCAGTCCCCCAAAACCTTTTCAAGCCAGATTTCAGCCAGTGAAGGCCACATTGCAACATCCTTAAGCAGCTCAACGGGTGGGAAAAACATAGGCCTTTTTTCCTCCTCTTTGCCGTCAGCATCAGCCCCTTCAGCCTTTTCAGGTTCCTTTTTGTCCTCCGGAACATTTTCCCTGTCAAGACCAAACTGGTTTATCAGCTCCTGTCTTCTTTTTTCGGAAACATTCACTGCTGTACCGTTCTTTACATGCTCAAGTGCCAGTCCGAGCTGCTCCGTGCAGAATTCCCCGCCTGCCTCAGGATTTCCGAACATACTGAAATCGCAGATGGAAAGTCCATGGTCTCCATCCGGGAATACATACTGGGCGAAGGAAATATTCTTCTCTCTCAAAGCCTTTGCAAAAAGATAGCTGTTTTCAACAGGTACAAGCGAATCCTTCAGCGTCTGCCAGATAAAGCAGGGCGGCGTATTCTCCTTTACATTTTTCTCTGCCGAGAAATAGTTCAGCAGCTCCTCATCCGGTTCATAGCCGACCAGGGCCTGTACTGAATAAATATGTGTATATTCTCCTGTGGTAATGACAGGATAGCCGAGAATCACAGCGTCCGGCCGGTCCGAAATTCCCTGATATCCACTGCTTACCCCGTCCGGCTCATCAAAATGCGTTGCGAGTGTTGCGCATAGATGTCCACCTGCCGAAAAACCGCAGATACAGAATTTATCAGCAGCAATCTTAAACTCTGAAGCATTTTTCCTAATGTATTTAATTGCTCTTGAAAGGTCCAGCATAGGCTGCTTCATAAGGGGAACCGACATTGTAATATCAGTTGTATAGCAGAGGGTAAAGCAGTTCATCCCCATTTCATAAAAACGCTTTGCTACCATTTCTCCCTCAAACGGCGTACACATACAGTAGCCGCCGCCCGGAACAACAAGCATACATGCCCTGTTCTCCCCATCCTCATGCAGATATGTACGGAGATTCGGCTTAAAGCCGTAGGCTGCAGCATAGGTATACTCTTCCTCTTTCCAAATATTAATTACATTCTTAATCATAGCAATCCGTGTAAAAGCTTACACATACCTCCTCATTTTTTTGTGGCAGCCTGAAATACAATATTCCCCCTGCAGGCAGTCCCGGCAAGGCAATCGTACTTCCGACACCTCAATCTCAAAATCAGTATACTACAAAATATAAATCCTTGCCAGCACAAATGATATTACATCTAAAAAACGCAGCACACATCATAACTTAATCCCGGCTTTTTTTAATCTGCTTGCAGATAAATATGCAATTGTGCTATAATTCTTTCTAATGCTTTAGGAAAGGATGATATCATGAATAACACAGAATCAGAAAACAGGACAGAAGCAGCTGATAGCCTGTCATCAGAAAACAACAGCAAAGCTGCTACCGATAAAAACATAAACAATGAAGGTACGGCCGATGTTAAGAAGGCTGCCAAAAAGAAAAAGGAAACGCCTCCCGAAAAGGCCTGGCGTGATATGACAAAGCAGGAAAAAAAGCATGAAATCCTGACCTTCTTAAGAGATCTCGCAATAATCTGTGTCATCTTCTTTATTCTTAACGAATTTGTATTTATGCTTGCATCAATTCCGACTCCTTCAATGGAAAATACCCTTATGGTGGATGACAAGATATTTGCCAGCAGACTTTCGGTAACGTTTGGAACAATCGAACGCGGCGACATCATTATCTTCGATTTTCATGAAGACGGTAGGGACGAATACTTCATCAAGCGTCTTATAGGTCTTCCCGGCGATACGGTTGTAATAAAACATGGAAAAATATATATAAACGGCTCCGATACTCCATTGGATGAGCCCTATATAACAAACGGCTGGAAATCCTCCGACTGGAAATGGAATAAAGGTCCCCACGGAAACGGAGGCGGCGGATCGAAGGATCCCAATGAATATACCTTTAATGTGCCGGAGGGACACTACTTCTTCCTCGGTGACAACAGGGACAACTCGAGCGATGCCCGGTACTGGAAGAATACCTATATTCCCGAGGAAGACCTTGTCGCAAAGGCAATATTTACCTATATGCCCTTCAGCCGTTTCGGCTCCTGCTACTGATCGGATTTATGGTTATTATTTACTTTAAAGACCGGTTTGGCTGCAAAACGGATTGGGTTTATAAACATGGAGGAATATGAGTACAGTCGGAATCATTGCTGAATTTAATCCGCTACACAACGGGCACCGTTTTCTTCTGCAAAGAGCAAAGGAAATAACAGGTGCTGATTGTGCTGTCGTTATAATGAGCGGTGATTTTGTCCAAAGGGGGGCTCCCGCAATATGTGATAAATATCTGCGCACAGAGACCGCCCTTAATAACGGTGCTGACATTGTTTTTGAGCTTCCCGTAAAATATGCTACCGGAAGTGCAGAGACCTTTGCAGACGGTGCCGTAAGGCTTTTGGCTGCAACAGCCTCCGTTGATTTTCTTGTTTTTGGAAGCGAGTGCGGTGATATTGATATGCTTACCTCTGCTGCCGGTCTGATGAATGCTCTTGAGGACTGCGATGAATACCACAGTCTGCTTTCAAAATACATCCGTTCCGGAATGTCCTTTCCCGCTGCAAGGGCCGAAGCCGTTAAAGTGCTGAGGAATATAGGCTGCAACCGTGAGGATTTCCCCGAGGTTACACTTTCCTGCGAACAGCTGGATTCTGTCCTCTCCCAATCCAACAACATTCTTGCGCTTGAATATCTCCGCGTCCTTTTGCGATTAAAAAAGACCGGTTGCAAAAAGCTTCCCGTTCCGATGACAGTCAGACGTGAAGGTCAGGACTATAACGACACTGCAATCACCTCCTGCTATCCCTCTGCCTCTGCAATCAGAAAATATCTTCTGGAGTCGGAAGAATTGCAGGGCACGGACATAGAAAGCTGTATGCCTCAGGACATGGCCGGACTGCTGCTGGACTCCTATGGCAGATGCCTTCCCGTAACAGAGGACGATTTCAGCAGTCTCTTCTATATGCGTCTGAACACAATGGACGATAAAACACTTTTGTCCATTCCCGACATAAATCCGGATCTTTTAAATTCCATACTCAAGCACCGTTTGGGACCGCTGAAAATATCCGAGCTGGTTTCCTCCGTCAAAAACAAAGCCTTCACCTATACTGCCGTCAGCAGGGCAATATTTAAAATACTCCTTTCTCCGGTAAATACCTCCTTCGGTGGGATTTCATGCACCAAAACAGTAAATATCGGAGCCGCTGAAATATTAAGTCCATCTGAAAATAAAAAGCCCTATCTCCGCCTTTTAGGCTTCAACAGGGCTTATTCACATGTTTTAAGGGGTATTCAGGATGAAGGTGGGTGTACCCTCATCACAAAGCCTGCGGATGCCGACCGTTCAGACGAAGGAATCCTTCAGGATTTTGCGGCATCAGCAATATACAGCCAGGTGCTTTATTCAAAATTCGGATATCTGCGTGCCGAGGAGCTGCGTCAGACGCCCCGCATCATAGGATAAATGCAGGCAGCATATTTATCCGTTTTCCTTTTCAGGACCTGAAGCTACCGTTTTATCCCGCAACAGTCTTCTTTGTCGAATTCATTTCAAGCTGGGCATTTACAAGACCCGCATAAATTCCATTCTTTTCCATCAGCTCATCATGTGTCCCGACCTCAGCTATCCTGTGCTCATCTATTACAACAAGCCTGTCCGCATCCTTAAGTGTTGAAAGCCTGTGTGCAATGGCAAAGGTGGTCCTGCCCTCCGTGAGACGCTCCAGCGCCTTCTGAATCAGGTATTCACTTTCCGTATCAAGGCTTGCTGTAGCCTCATCAAGAATAAGAATCCTCGGATTGTTCAAAATTGCCCTGGCAATAGCTATTCTCTGCCTTTCACCTCCGGAAAGATTGAAGCCTCTTTCACTTAAATAGGTATTGTAGCCGTCCGGTGTACGGCAGATAAATTCATGGGCATTGGCCATTTTTGCGGCACGGATTACCTCCTCATAGGTAGCATCCGGCTTGGCAAACTTAATATTGTTTAAAATCGTACCGGTAAAAAGGAAGGTCTCCTGAAGAACAACGCCGATCTGTGAATGATATTTCTCCAGCTTTATGTCTTTTACATTTATTCCATCTATAAGAAGCTCGCCGTTATCAACCTCATACAGTCTCATGATCAGGTTTATCATGGTGGATTTACCCGTTCCCGATGCACCGACAAGGCCGATCATTTCTCCCTTTTTGACATCAAGGTTTATATTATCCAGGACGGGCTTGTAGGTCTTGTAGCCAAAGGATGCATTTTTAAACTGAATATGGCCTTCAACCTCGTGGTCAAGGGAATTCTGTCCATCCACAATGTCCGGCTCCTGGTCCATTACATCACAGACACGCTCAAGACTTGTGATATAGTTCATAAGCTGTCTCGGGAGATTCGTAAGCCAGTTTACATACTGATAAAGCATCGAGGAATAGCTGATGAACTGGATAAGTTCACCCTTTGTCTTCAGTCCGGACAGTACACTTGCGCCGCCCGAATAGGTAACAAAGTATACTCCCACACTTACCAGTAAATTCATAACCGGGAAAAATACGGCCCAGAATTTCTCGTTTTTGTACTGAACCTGTGCAAACTCATCTGCCGCAGCATAGAAGGAATCTGTTTCATCCTTTTCCTTGCCATAGGATTTAACTACCGCCATGCCTGAAATGACATCCTGCAGGTGACTGTTTATCTTATCGGATTTTACCCACTGGGCATTGAATCTCCTGTGTATAATCTTCCTGAAGCTGACCGACATGATGACAGTCACAGGAATAAATGCAAAGGCAAGCAGTGCAAGCTTCCAGTCAAGCATGAGCATAAATACCACATCAACGATGAATATAACTGCAACACTGAACATATTGCAGGCTGTATCCGCCATAAACTCACTTATCCGCGCTGTATCCTGCACCACCCTGTTCATAAGCTCGCCTGGCTTACGGTCATTAATGAACGAAAGTGAAAGCAGCTGGATTTTCTGGTAAAGCCTGCGTCTCAAATCCGAGCTGACATTCGTTCCAAGCTTTGAGCAGGCATAGGACTTGGCTATGTTGATAAAAACAACTCCCGCTCCCATTCCGAACATGCCTGCAAGAACAATCACCGCTTTTTTAAAGCTGCCGTTTTCGCTTTCAAGAATATCATCAACCAGATACTTCTGAAGTGAAGGATTTAAAAGCGTTACTATGGTAACCGACACCATCAGAAGAAGGATAATGGCAACATTCTTTTTGTACGGAGAAAGCATCTGCAGTGTCTCATGCAGTATTCCGCTTTTTTTGTCTGAACAAAGAGGACACTTGCTGGTTCCCGGAAGCGCCCTTCCGCATTTCGGGCAGTACTTTTCATTTTCATTGCTGACAACACGGCTTTCGGGGTCCTCCTTCAGAAGCCTGCAGCCGCGTGCAATATATGCATACCGTGAAAGATGCTTTGAGGAAAAGCGTACAAGAATATGTGAAGCATCCCCGTCTGCTTCCGTTTTTCCCTTCGGGATATAATAAAAAACACCGCACCCGATCATGGCCTCGCTCTTTATATCCTCAATATCGGAAAGAAGAATTTCCTTTTCAATTTTCCTGCTGTTTATTACAAACAGACGCTTCTGTGTTACCGCAACAAAGGCATCAGAAGTGAAACTGCCATCAGAAGAAATATCAAAGGGTACATAGTAAACCACATTTTCTCCCGAAGCCAGCTTCATCAGCTCAAGCTCTTCTTTTTTTGCTTCATAATTCAGTATCATTATACTTTTCCTATCCTTACCTTATCACATACCGGACTATATACTTACCATTCCCATATCGGATAAATCATAGGAACAGATCCAGCTTTTTGCGTTCTCCCGGGGTAAGTGCCATAACATCCGGTATCTCAAAACGGTTTTCGTCCACATCTGAAATCAGGATTCTTGTCTCCGAAAGATGGACAACCGCACTTCCTCCCATCCTGATGGTGAACCTACAAGCCCCCCTGTCCGTCACAACATCAAAATATGCATAGCCGTATTCATCCTTTATATTGAGGATTTTCGTAATCACCGGTGTGAAATAACGGAGGTTCATCTGAGCCTCAAGAAGAGCTGCTGTCTCCTTTGACACATCGCCGATATTTTTAATTATTCCGATTTCCTTTGAAACCTCGTCTGAGGTACGGATGGAAATAAAATGGTCGGGATCGGTAAACGGGAACATACGCACGACCTGAACCCTGGGATATTCCTCATCTCCCACCTTCAGCGAAACAAAACCGCCTTCAGTCGCGGAAAATTTGGCATTCTTCCTGTCCAGATATCTGGTTTTCAGCATTTCCTCGGTTTCCTTTTCCATCTGTTCAAGATTAAACTCTTCATCATTGCCCTTATTAAAATGCGGCATATGAAACCTCCTTATACTCCCTTCAGCGAAAGTGCCTTACGCTGAAGCTCCATCAGCTTATAATAGGTACCGTGAAGCTCCTCAAGCTCCTGATGCGTACCCTGTTCGGTAATGCTTCCGTTGTCAATGACAACAAGATAGTCGGCATCCTTCAGGGTAGAGAGCCTGTGTGCTATCGAAATCGTTGTCCTGCCCTGTACAAGATATGAAAGGGAATTCTGTATATCCCTTTCCGTTTCCGTATCCACCGATGCCGTAGCCTCATCAAGTATCAGTATCTTCGGATTCGACAGGATGGCTCTCGCAATGGAAATACGCTGCTTTTCACCGCCGGACAGTTCTCGTCCGGAGGAGCCGATTCTTGTATCATAGCCATCCGGCATACGCATAATGAATTCATGCGCACTTGCAAGCTTTGCCGCACGGATAATCTCCTCATGTGATGCCTCCGGGTTGGCATATGCGATGTTTTCCTCCACAGTTCCCATAAATATATATGTTTCCTGTGATACCATGGCAACGTTCCTGCGTAAATCCCTGAATGCAAGCTGCTTAATATCTATTCCGTCTATTAAAATACTCCCCTCCTGCGGGTCGTACATTCTTGAAATCAGATTTACAAGTGTGGTTTTACCGGCACCCGAACGCCCGACTACCCCGAGCATTGAGCCTGCCTTTATGTCAAGATTTATATCCTTCAGGACAGGCCTGTTTACCTCATAGCCAAAGGAAACATTCCTAAGCTCGATCCTTCCCTTAGGATTATCAAGGTGAAGCGGCTCCTCTGCCTCCCTTATTTCCGGAATCGAATCGATAATCTCAAACATACGCTGTGCGCTGTTCATGCTGTCAGCCCACCAGTGGAACACTCTTGAGAAAAAATTGATGGGTCCCTGAAGCTGTCCGACATATCCCGTAAAGGTGATAAGTATACCAAGCTCGATATCGCCCCTCACCATTATCATATATACACCGATAAACCAGACACAGATATTTAAAACCTCATATATGGTCGAGTATGTACCACGGACCTTGTTCTGCATTACGACAATGCCCATTTCGGCATCCTTCAGCCTTCTGTTGTTCCGGTCAAAACGACCCGTTTCGTTGCTTTCCTGACCAAAGGCCTTTACAACACGTGCACCCGTCAGATTATCGTTCACCTGGCTGTTTACGGTACGCTCCGCCCTGTGCCTTCTGCCGTACATGGTCCAGATTTTCAGGCGCAGCTTCATTCCAACCCAGAATACGGCCGGCATGATAATAATAACCAATATCGTCATCTGCCATTTGATTGAGAACATAACCGCAAGCGAAACAATGATTGTCATTGCATGGATAAAAATATAAGGAACACCGTCAATAAAGAAGCCGGTAATTCTTTCCGCATCTCCCAGCACTCTCGTCATCAGGCTTCCGGTCTGTTTTGAACGGAAAAAGCTTATTGACAGCTTACCCATATTATCAAATATATTCTTTTTCATATCACGGACAACACAGGTTACTATCCGTGCCGTGAATATGCTCTGGAGCATTCCGATAAGCGCCATGGTAATCCTTGCTGCTGCCATGGTAAGTACAACCAGCAGAAGAGCCGTCACAAAACGTCCGTCCTCAATTCCGAATTTAGCCAGGAACTCCGTGTTTTTCTCCAGTATGTTGTCGTATAAAACGGTACCGTTCAGATAGGGCCAGACCAGATTGAGGGCTGCCGTTGCAATATAGCAGAGGAACATAACGGCAAATTTACCGGCATATGGCTTAAAATAGCCGAGGACACGTCTGAAAATCGTCTTTCTGTCCATACATCTCGGGCAGATTTTCCGTGTCATGTCAGGATACATCATCCCGCAGATCGGACAGTATTCCTCCCCGTCCTTTTTGTCATCATTTTCAGGATTGTAGCCTTCATCATGCTTCAGCTTTTCCGCAGTCCTTATAAGTGTATGCATTTCCCTCTTATAAAGATTCGAAAAAACCGTCAGTCTCAGTGAAATGCCGTCAATATCCGCCACAAGAACGCTGCAGGCCACCTGCGCCTCTGCATGAAGCCCTTCAACACTTTTTAAGGCATACGACTTCATTGCCCATTCCTTTTCCTTCTCAGACACATCCATATTTCTCGTCTGATAGCCCTTAAAGGAATGAATTGCCGTGCTGTCCGGCTCTGACGTCAGAATGACCAGCTGTTTTGCGGTCACGAAAACAAAACCATCGGCATACTCACCGACAGTATTCATATCCGTTCCCGAAAAGGCCAGGATGTCCTTTTCCTCTATTCCGTTTTCTTTCAGCAGTTTACGGACTGCAGCCGGAAGCTTTATATTTTTCACGATAAATATTACCTTTCTTAAAAACAAGGTTTATTTTATCAAAATAGGACAGAATAAATCAAGTATAATTCTGTCCTAACAAATGTACTATGTTGTATTACTTCCACTTATCATTTCCAAGTGAATCAAATAAATTTTTAAGTCTGAGAGGTGTAACGATTCCCATCCAGGTCCTGTAGTTCATATAATGCTTTTTTGCAACACTCTCCGTATAGTCCTCCAGCAGATAAACCGAGAAGCTGTCGTCCTTTGTGCTAATGTGGTTGACGATAGGTATATAGTCACAGGCTGTAACCTTCGTCCCGGAGGTTGTTTTCGTAATGGTAACGTCCGCCATTCCCTCAAGCTGGCACTTAAACCAGAACATATTTGAAAAATAATTGCCAAGTGAATAAAAGCATGGCACCTTACGGCCATCCGAGGTTTTTAATATTTTCATCGGCTGGACAACATGGGGATGACAACCGATAATCAGGTCTGCCCCCGCTTCTGCCAGGCGCTTTGAAAGACTTACCACCGAGGTCGTCGGCTGGTGCTCATATTCCTCGCCCCAGTGCGGTAAAACAACAACAAAATCCGCCTTCTTTTTTGCCGACTTTATATCCTTTATCACCTGTTTTTCATTTAGGAACCTGATATTGTAGCTTTCTCTTTTTGAACCCGAATTCACAAGGGCCGTATAATTCAGGAAGGCAATTTTAATCCCATCAAATTCTTTTATCGGTATCTTATCGTATTCCTCCTGATTTGTATAAATTCCTGTCATCAGGACATCATCCTTATAGTTTTTCCAGTATCTTACTGTATCCTTTATACCGGTAATTCCCCTGTCATAGGCATGATTTGTGGCACATGTCACAACATTAAAGCCTGCCTTTCGGATTGCATCCCCTAAAGCAAGCGGCGAGCCAAAGCTCGGATATCCCGCATATTTCGAGCTGTCCTCCACAAGAATGGTTTCCTCGTTAATTATTTTAACATCATAATCCTTGAGTGTCCGCTTCATATGAGTAAACAGCCTGTCGTAATTGTAGGTTCCGTCATCCTGAAGACCGGATTTCAGTATATTTTCATGAAGAAGTGCATCTCCCACGGCACACAGACTTATACTGACAGTCGGAACAACCGTCACCCTGCATTCCAGCTTTTTATCGCCGATTGTTGCATAAACCGATGTTTCTCCCTCTGCGATAGCCCTTACAGTGCCATTTTTGTCTACCCTGGCAATCTTTTTATCTTCGGAACTCCAACCGATTTCTTTCGTTGCATTTACAGCAATAATCTTTGACCTGTCTCCCGGATTCATCGTAAGCCTTCCGACATTCAGAAAGGGTTCTCGGGCTGAAGCATTTCCGTCTGCAAAGGCTTTTTCAGTAAAAGAGGAGCAAAAAAGAATAAACACCGAAGCAAAAAGAATTCCGCATAAAATTCTTTGAAGCCCCTTATTTTTTACTTTAAAGTTACAGCTTTTTTCATTTTTCATCTAATGCGTCCTCTCATAATTTTTTATATTCCCGTTGGCAAATTCAAATGCCGTATCCTCCGGGAATGTTTCGGCAGTCAGCCTGTTATCCCCACAGTTATAAGTATAGCTTATCCCGCCCGCAGATACAAGACGGTTTCTGCAGTCATAGGAAGGTTTCCAAAGGTTCCCAAATGCTAAAACAAAATATTTACACTTCAAAAATACAATGCTATAATATTTATATAAATATTTATGATGAGGAGGAACCTTCTGCAGCAGTATCCCGTCTGCAGAATAAAACAGCATGAAAAAATCAATTCGTTTATTGCTTCTTGCAGCCATTTGTTTTATTTTCCTGCCGGTTTTACAACAGAATGTAAAGGCGGACGATGTTTCACTCAGTTCAACCAGGAAAACCACTTACATCGGCAAATCCTTTAAGCTCACACTAAAGGGAGCCGAGGGCAAAATCAAATGGTCTTCCTCCGATTCCAAAATTGCCAGCGTAGCCGATGGTGCAGTGACCGCACTCGCCAAGGGAAAAGTTACCATTACGGCAAGATACAATAAAACCGACTATACCTGTACTGTTACCGTCAAGGAACCCTTCCTGAATTTTTCCACCAAGAAGCTGATGCA
Source organism: Lachnospiraceae bacterium (assembly GCA_045627205.1). Lineage (GTDB taxonomy): Bacteria > Bacillota > Clostridia > Lachnospirales > Lachnospiraceae > RUG11977. Next base: position 1,215 of record JAZQNG010000146.1, on the reverse strand, counting down.
GGGAAAAAGCTTTACACTTTCCGTGCAGGGCACAAAGGCTATTTCCTTCCTTTCACAGAATGAAAACATAGCCTCTGTGGATGCAGACGGAGTCGTTACGGCAAACGCTCCCGGTAAAACGGTTATTTTCGTTAATTGCATTAACGGCAAATCCTATCCCTGTTCAATTACAGTTTATCAGCCTATTCTGTTAATGGAGAATCCTACCTTTGAGGATCTTGCGCCTACAGTGAACATGACCTTTGAGGAGCTTGTCGGCGACAACGGAAACTACGACTATCCCGAGGGCTTCGCGCAGCCCGGTACCTACAAGCTCATAGTCGATCTTTATCATAAGGTTGTTCTGGCCTACGCCATGGATGAGGACGGAAAATATACCATTCCTGTCAGATATATGCTCTGCTCGGTCGGAGCATCCGATACTCCCACTCCCACGGGAACCTTTGAAATGGAAAGCTACCGTCTCCGTTACGAGATTTTTGCCAACACCAACAGCTATGCACAGTACTGGAGCATTATTTCCGGCAGGATTTATTTCCATTCGATTCTTTACAGCTCGTTAAACGCTTCAGACTACACCGGCTCCTGGAACAACCTTGGAAAGGCTGTTTCACACGGATGTGTACGTCTGACAGTTCCGGATGCACGCTGGATATGGTACAATGTTGCTCCCGGCAGCACCGTGGTCATCAGAAAGGGCTCCGCAGACGACAAGGAGACTGCTGAAATACGTTCAAAGCTTAAGCTCGCACCTATGCCCGCCACCCGTGCCAAGCTGAAAAAAGGTGAGGTACCTTATACAGACAACTGGTTCATTGAGGATGTTCCCAATGATGTTCCGTTCGTCCAGGGCTCACAGAACGGCGGAGAAGCCGCATACTGATGTTTGCCAATAAATAAACATAAAATACCGGGGATAATATCGGATATCAAAATAATGGTTTTGAAATCCGGCATCGTCTCCGGTATTTGATTTAATTACAGCTTTTTCCTATTATCCGTTTACAGGCTGCCCTTTGTTGATAATGTTCCGACAACCCTTGCATCAACGGTCTTTGCCTCATCAACTGCCTTTGCGAAGGCCTTGAAGGCTGCCTCTGCAATATGATGATTATTGCTTCCGTCAAGCTGCTTGAGATGTAAATTCATGGCTGCGGAATAGGACACTGCATAGAAAAATTCCCTTATCAGCTCGCTGTCAAGCTCTCCTATCCT
>JAZQNG010000145.1:0-4953 GCA_045627205.1 Lachnospiraceae bacterium | reverse complement strand
CTAACGCCTACTATGGGACTTACCACATGGAAAGATGCTCCTGACGGAAAGGTATTAAAAAGGGATATTGTAGTTGCCAAGAATTATCTCAATGAGAAGGAGATGTCCCGCCTGAACAGGCTTGTTACAATGTTTATTGATTATGCCGAACTTATGGCTGAGGATGAAGTTCTCATGAGCATGCAGGACTGGGTAGATCAGACCAATCAGTTTTTAAGCAATAACAGACGTAATGTTCTTGAAGGCAAAGGACGTATATCTCATGAACAGGCTATCGAAAAAGCTACAAAGGAGTATGATATTTTCCGAGTGCGACAGGATCAGGAATATGTATCAGAATTTGATAAACAAATCGAGAAATATTTTAAGGGTGAATAGCAAACAGCCGAGGTGGTAACATTTCGTTACCTCCCCGGCTGAAATTGTTATTACTATTAGATTTTACTCTGTGACAGGCTCCTGAGCCTTTGTGATTATTAGCTTGCCATCCTCACACTGTACCTGGATCTGCGTGCTCTCTGAAAAACCAAACTCTTTAAGCCACAGTCCTTTTAGCATAATAGTTGGTGTGGACTTGTAATGATATCCGCTCTGCTCATAAACCTTCTTGTTTCTGCAATTTTTAGCCGCCATAGTGCTAGCTCCGATTTTAGATTTCTTTGTTTCATACCGCTTGAAAACGTCATTTACAAATATTATCTAAAAATCCCTTAGTAGCACCGCCATTAGGGGCGTCCCTTCTGTTTTTTTATCATTTTCATTTATTCAGCATTTATTCTGACAGCTGCTTTGATTTCTTTGTTGTTATCTTTACGTTGTAGCACTCGAAAACATTATCAATACGGTTGAGCTCCGGCTGGGAATTCCTTGTAACCAGGGATACGATAGGAACAATGATGATTCCTGCAATCATGGCGGCAGCACCGGCTACGATAGGAGTCGTAAAGTTCAGGATAAGATTTGCAACGGTGATGCCTACACCTGCAACAAAGCTTGCCCAAACTGCAGGCTTTGTGACCTTCTTCCAGTATAAACCGTAAAGGAAGGGAGCCAGGAATGCACCGGCAAGTGCGCCCCACGAAATACCCATCAGCTGTGCAATGAAATCAGGGGGATCAAGTGCAATAACAACGGAGATTACTACGAAGAAGACGATCATTATACGCATGATGAACATCTGCTTCTTCTGAGACATATCCTTTACAATATTGTCCTTGATAAGGTCCAGTGTAAGGGTTGAGCTTGATGTAAGTACAAGTGCTGAAAGTGTCGACATTGAAGCGGAAAGAACCAGGACAACAACAACACCGATCATGATATCGCCAAGTGAGCTCTGCAGCATGCTGGGTACGATTCCGTCGAAGGCAACCTTCTGTGTACCGTCCTCAAGGGTTGTAATGAAGCTTGCACCCTCGCCGCCGAAAAGTCTTCCGAAGCCGCCCATGAAGTATGAGCCGCCGCCTATTACAAATGCAAAGAAGGTAGAAACGATTGTACCTGTCTTGATGGATTTCTCATCCTTGATAGCGTAGAACTTGCCGACCATCTGAGGAAGTCCCCAGGTTCCGAGCGAGGTAAGGATAACTACACTTAACAGTCCCAAAGGATCCGGTCCGAAGAAGGAAGCAAATACACCGGGCTGTCCGACAGTCTCTGCTGCCTCGACATTTGCCAGTGCCTTGATGGCCTCCGTGAAGCCGCCCTGTCCGGAAAGGACTGCAGCAATGACTGCCACAATACCAACCAGCATGATGATACCCTGAATAAAGTCGTTCATACTTGTTGCCATATATCCGCCGAGGATAACGTATACACCCGTAAGTGCTGCCATTCCGACGATACATGCCCAGTAGGGAATATCAAAGGCCATGCTGAAAAGCTTTGAAAGTCCGTTGTATACCGATGCGGTATAGGGAATCAGGAAAACAAAGGCAATCGCCGAAGCAGCAATCTTTAATGCCTTTGAGTTGTAACGCTTTCCGAAGAAATCGGGCATTGTGGAGGAGTTTAAATGATTTGTCATAACTCTTGTCCTTCTGCCGAGGATAACCCATGCAAGCATACAGCCGATAAGTGCATTTCCGATACCTATCCAGGTTGATGCAATACCGTATTTCCAACCGAACTGGCCTGCATATCCGATAAATACTACCGCACTGAAATATGAGGTTCCATATGAAAAGGCTGTCATCCAGGGACCGATGGAACGGCCGCCCATAACGAAGTCATTTACACCCGTTACCTTTTTCTTTGCCCTGACGCCCACAAGCAGCATAACTGCAAAGAAAACAACCAAAATGATAATCTTAACTGCCATAATAATTACCTTGCCTCTCTGATATATTTTCTGAGGAATCACTTTAAAGCGTTGCGCTTTAAACCGTTACGCTTCAACGCGTTAAAGTGATGATAGCATCTTATTTTAAATTTGTCAAGAGTTTTTTTATGGGGATGTGATAAAACTCCGGTAAAACTCCGGTTACCTTCTGCATATGGGGTAAGGGGAACTATGCCCTTATCCACAGACAATAAAAGAACGTCAGCAATTTATACATAAGGCAAGGGTTATTCCTTATCAGAGTTATTCTTTATCAGAAATTTTCAAATTGCACTTGACAAAGTAGCAAAAGTATACTATCATGCGTTCAAAAGAAAGTAGCATTTTAATACTTTGTTGCATACCATTTGAAGAAGGGAGGCTTCCATGGCAGAACACAGCATAGACCGGTATAAAAAAATAGCCGTCGCCGTAGACATCCTGATTTTCACCGTTGCAGACAATAGGGTTGAAATCCTTCTGGAAAAAAGGGCAAACGGTCCCTTCGAGGGTGCTTACGCACTTCCCGGTGCCTTCGTGAATGTGGACGAAGAACTGGACGATGCGGTTAAAAGATGTCTTCTTCAGGAAATCGGGGTAAAGGATATCTACACCGAACAGCTCTATACCTGGGGCGGCATCAACAGGGATCCGCGCGCCCGCGTGCTTTCCGTTTCCTACATCGCACTCATCAATAAATCCTGCTATACTCCAAGGGCCGGAGAAAGGGTACGCGAGGTCTGCTGGCGCGAGGTCTGCGAGGATTCGCTTGAGGCCATGCGCGGCGAAATCGCCTACGACCATGCGGATATGATTGCATATGCACTGCAGAGGCTGCGCGGCAAGCTGGAATATACCTCCATTGCATTCCATATGATGGAGGAGGAGTTCACACTTCCGGAGCTTCAGAAAATTTATGAGATAATTCTGGGAAAGCCTCTTTACAAGGCAAACTTCAGGAAAAAAATCAACGATTTCGTCGAACCCACCGGCAATATGAGGAGCGACGGCCACCGTCCCAGCAGACTGTACCGTTGGAACGGGAAATGATACATTAATATTTGAATATCAGGTTGAAAAGACTGATTACAGGCACGAAAGAAAGGACTGATTATATGAAAAATGAAGTGATTGAATGGGTACGTGAGTATTTCAGACAGAACAACAATCCAAAGGCCGTCATCGGAATCTCGGGAGGCACCGATTCGTCTGTCTGCGCAGCTCTCCTGTGCGAGGCTATCGGAAAGGAAAACGTTATCGGCGTTATGATGCCCTGCGGCGTCCAGCACGACATCGACGTTTCACAGAGGCTGGTTGATTATCTCGGAATCAAATCCTATACCGTAAATATTAAGGAGCCCGTAGATGCCCTGCGGAAGCTCATTGGCGAACAGATGGATTTAAACCCCGATGATTACGATGTTTATAAAACAAATACGCCTGCGAGAATCCGTATGAGCGTTCTTTACGGTATCTGCGGCATTTTCGGCGGACGTGTGGTAAATACCTGCAACCTTTCAGAGGATTATATAGGATATTCCACCAAATACGGTGATGCGGCCGGCGATTTTTCCGTTCTGAGTGCCTTCACTAAAACCGAAGTAAAGGAAATCGGACGCGAGCTGGGACTTCCGGAAATATTTATTGAAAAGATTCCCGAGGACGGAATGAGCGGAAAATCGGACGAGGAAAAGCTCGGCTTCACCTATGCGGTCCTGGACCGCTATATCCGCACCGGCGAAATCGATGACGAGGCCACAAAGGAACGCATCGAACGCCTGCACCGCTGCAACCTTCACAAAATGAAGCTTATGCCTGCATATGGTGAAGAAGCAAAAAACATTTACTTTACAAAATAAGTATCAGTATAAACAGGAGGAAAACATCATGAAATTACTGCCTATCGTAGAATCATTACTTGACACAGACCTTTATAAATTTAATATGAATCAGGTCATTTTCCATAAGCATACAAACCTGACCGGCGAATATCATTTCAAGTGCCGTAACACAGACGTTATATTCACGCAGGAAATGCTTGATGAAATCAACGCACAGATCGACCATCTCTGCACACTGCGCTTTAAAAATGAGGAGCTGGACTATCTCCGCAGCATCCGTTTTATCAAGGATGACTATGTTGAGTTTCTCCGTCTCTGGCATCCAATCAGGGACTATGTTACCACCGCGCTGAACAACGGCGAGCTTTCTATCATCGTTAAGGGTCCCCTCTTCTCGGCAATGCAGTTTGAAATCTATCTGCTTGAAATCGTAAATGAAACCTATTTCAGATTAAAGTATGATTATAATGAGCTTTTAGCCTCGGCTAAGGAGCGTTTAGCCCAGAAAATTGCCGATTTTAACGGAAAATATGATTTTAAGTTTGCAGAATTCGGCTGCAGAAGAAGACTTTCAAGGGAATTCGAGGGCTATGCAATTCAGGAGCTGGCCGCAAAGACAAACAACATGGTCGGTACCTCGAATGTTTATTTCGCATGGAAATACAACCTGACACCCATCGGAACCTTCGCGCATGAGTACGTCCAGATGTTCCAGGGCATCGACAAGATTCCGCTTGCATACACAAACTATTATGCCATGAAGGACTGGTATGAGGAGTAACAGGGCGATAACGG
>JAZQNG010000144.1:0-5680 GCA_045627205.1 Lachnospiraceae bacterium | reverse complement strand
ACTGCCGCGCAGGTTGGTACCGAATTTCATTTCACTGTTAATCCCTTCTGTGACCTCGCGGGCTGTATCCCCGGTCAGCTCCCCGACCTCGAATTCAATTCTTTTTGCCTTCGCCGGTCTTGCGCCGACTGAAACAACAAGCCGCCCGTGTTCCCCGTCAAAGGCTGCAGCATGCGCAAGTACCGGGAAATCCGTTGCCTGACGTCTTACCGCCTGATATATATGCCTTGCGCTGTCCTTATGAAGGATAATGTGTGTAAGGACATCCCTTTCATGTGCCGTCCTCGCAGCAAAATCCGAAAGCGGAAGTCTGCCCTCCTTATATAAAACAACCTCTGTTTCAAACGAAAGAAGAAGCGTCAGGACATCCGAAAATCCAAAACGGCCGTAAATGCTGCCTCCGATAGTGGCAGTGTTCCTGAACTGAACCCCGACAATCGGCCTAAGCGCCTCCTTAAGGGTTCCATCAAAGCAGCCGTTCAGTGCATCCGAGGTTTCCAGCTCGCGCAGGGACACCATGGCTCCTATTATAAAGCAGTCATCCTTTTCCTCGATTTTATCAAGACCTAATTGCGAAAGATCGATGGCTGTACCGATTCTCGTCCTGGCCAGTCTCAGCCACTGGTTTCCCGCAACTATGGTATTTGGTTTTTTCTGAAGAAGTGTATAGGCCTCCTCCAGGGATTCTGCAACCCGATATTCATTAATTAACTGCATATGCTTTCTCCGTCATTTTATGCTGATTATATGTTTACCTTAATTCCTGTCAGGCTTTAATAGCCCCGGCTTTCCTCTTGATTTTATAGATATGTATTTTGGTAAATGAGCTGATCCTGCTCCTTTTATTTCCTTCGGGCATATTTTCACCCCTTGAAGCAAAGATTTCACCGGCCTTCGCCAAAAGCTCCACCGTGTCCACATCAATTGTTTCAAAAGGCTCAAAAGCCTCAACCCGGATTATATCATATTTGCCTGAATAAATTACGGTTTTCCCGCCATTATCCCCTGACAGTCCCATCAGCTCCATATAGGCCTCGCGGGGGAAAAGCACCGGTGACGCCGGTCTTCCGCCCTCCGAAAGCCTGTATATCGCATACGGATTTTCCTCAAACCGTTCAAGCATTTTAATAAAGCTTTCCGGATGCAGCAGAGGCTGGTCTGCATTCACAAAAAGATATCCGTCCAGATTTCCTATATGCTTCAGTCCCTGCTTTATGCTTTCACTCAGCTCCCCTCCCGGGTATCTGATACAGCCGAAGCGTCCACGGACCGAGCTCCCGTATCCTGAGGTTGTCCCTGCCTCTTCCATAGCCCCGGTACCCTTCTCCGGCATTTTTGAGGCGGCATAATCAAGTGCCCTCTTATATACTTCTTCACTGCTGGTCACTATGTTCACTTTTTCAAAGCTTTCTGCCGGAATCGCCTCCAGGGTTCTTTCAAGCACTGTTTTCCCATACAAATCGGCCAGCAGCTTATTCGAGCCAAATCTGCTTGATTTGCCCGCCGCCAGCACTATACATCCGATTTTTAAATATAATTCCGAATCCTTATCCATATCTGTCAAGTGTACGCTTCCCCTGTGTATTCAGACCTGCCGTGAATCAAAGCCCACGTTTTCAGGAGCCCTCTTTGTCATTATCAGAGTCCCCTTATGACTGACCAGTTCAACACTGCCATATACCCCTGCAAGACTCTTTTCGAGTCCTGAAGTATCCCCTGATACTGAGCCGTCACCTGCAAGCCTGCCATTTTGCATCATAAGTAATCTATCGGCATATTTAAGCATCAAATTAACATCATGGGAGCAGATAATCACCGTTTTCCCCGTCCCTGCATAGTTCCTAAGGTAATCCATTACAAAGTGTTTTTTATCAAAATCAAGGGCGCTGTCCGGCTCGTCCAGAATAAGGATTTCCGGCCCTCTGACCAGAGTTCTTGCAAGACAGACAAGCTGCTTCTGTCCGGTGCTCAGCGTCCTGTAATCCCTGTTTTCATATTCCTTCAGTCCAAGCTGTTCAATAATATCCGAAGCAGCCTTTTTTTCCCTTTCCCCAGCCTTTTTAAGAGTGCCGAGCTCACTGTACCAGCCAAGCATGACCATTTCATACACGGAGATGGGAAGTGCAACATCCGAAAGTGCAGCCATATATCCGATACCGGAGGCCACCATTACAGCACCTTTTTTACCGATAAGCCCCATCAGTGCCTTTATCAGCGTTGTTTTTCCCGAACCGTTCTGTCCTATTACGGCACAAAGCTGACCGGTCGGAATCTCAAAAGAAATGTCATGGATAATATCCGCTTTACCATAGCCTGCAGATAATGCATGAGCACTGACAGCTATGGGCACATTATCCTGTATTGCTGCATTTTCATGCTTCGCAGGGCCTTCCGCTTCCATCTCTTCCTTCTGCCATTTCCCGGCAGGCTTATCACTTATTCCTGCCACAGCTTCGTTATCCTGAAGTACAATGCTTTCCCTTTTACAGACAAGCACAAAAAGAACCGGCGCACCTATAACGGAGGTTGCAACGCTTATAGGCAGCTCTGTGGCTCCGACCGTCCTTACGGCTATATCTGCAATAAGCATCAGATCTGCCCCGATTATCCCGGAAAGCAGCATCCCTCCTGTTTTATCGGAGCTTACCAGCCTCCTTGCAATGTGCGGTGCTATAAGTCCCACAAAGCTGATGATTCCGTTCCCGCTTATTACTGCAGCGGTAACAAGTGTAGCAAAGACAAGCGCCAGTCCCCGGGTCCTCCTTACATTGACGCCGAGCATCTCCGCCTCATCGTCCGGCAGAAGAAGCATTCTTAAGGGCCTGTGCATAATAAACAGTGCTATAAGTCCCGGGAATACCGGAACAAGCACCGGCCATAGTGTGGAAAGTGTCGTGTCCGCAAGGCTTCCCATCAGCCAGAATTCTATACCCGCAAGCATCTGTTCACTGTCGGCGCAGAGCTTTATTATCATTAATAGTCCCTGAAATACTGCATTTATTACTATGCCTGCCAGAAGCAGGGTAACGGTATCCCCGCGCCTCGTAAGCCTTCCGAGCAGAAGCACCAGAAGTACTGCCAGCAGACCGCCAAAAAGTGCAGAAACCGGTACAAGATACAGGCCGAAGCCTCCGAATACAAGCGCAAATGCCGCACCGGCACCGGCTCCTGAGGCTACACCTATTACGTCCGGTGATGCCAGGGGATTTCTGAATACAGTCTGAAGGGTATTCCCGGCAATTCCCAGTGCAAGTCCTGAGACAAGCGCCATTATGCTTCTTGCCGCCCTGAGCCTCCAGAATACGCTATAATCCAGGGTTTCCACATCAAATATGCTTGAAAAATCTATATCATATCTGCCTACAAAAAAAGACAGCAGAAATACCGCCGGTAATATTATTACCGGCACCATTCCCGCCATCCTCTGTTTTTTAGGGATATTCTGCCCCATGTTTTTACCCCTGCTAATTAAGACTTCCGTTATGGTAAATGTGATTATTCGCCAAGTAAAGCCTCCGTTACGTCAAATCCATAGAACCTGCCGTAAAAATCCTTCGCATCCCTTATAAAGCTGTCAAAAGGATATGCCTCCGGATACAGCCTTGATGAAAGCCAAAGGCTGCCCAGAAAGGCTCCCGGAACCGGTGAATCCCATGCTTCAATTTCCGATGGAAGTGCATAAACCCTGCCATCTTTAACAGCCTCTACGGATGCAAGATTTTCATCTGCCATCAGGTCCTCCGCAGAGTATTCCGCATCGGCAGATACAATTATCACATCCGGATTGTAGACAATCAGCTGCTCATAAGAAATTTCCGCCCAATAGTTTTCCGATATATCTGCAGCCGCATTCATGAGCCCTGCCTTTGTCAGCAGCTCATTCTGATACATATTTTCTCCGGCGGTCTTCAGATACGAACTGTTTCCCGCAAGATATGCCGTTAATGTACCATAGTCCTTTGCACCTGCAATAAGCCGTTCTACGCTCTGCTGCTTTTCATCAATATATTTTAAAAGCTCCTCAGCTCTTTCCGATACACCGCAGAGCAATCCGATATTGCGGATCGTTTCCTTCATTTCTTCGGTACTTTCCGGATTTACAAACAGCACCTTTATCCCGACTTCATTGAAGTTTTTCTCGAAATCCTTTAGTTTTTTCGGAAGTATCACCAAATCCGGCTTCAGTGCAAGAGTACCCTCGAGATCAAACTGCTTTACAGAGCCCACATTTGGAAGCTCTGCCAACTTTGGCGCGGCAAGGGCATATATATTCCGCTTATCCGCCTTCGCCTCGATTCCCACGACCCTGTCCTCAAGTCCAAGCGCGATAAGTGCGGAGGTATTAATATAATAACCGCTGACTATTCGTTGCGGCTTCTGTGTGACGGTAACCTGTCTCCCAATCGCATCCGTTACGGTAACCATTCCTGTTTCCTGCTGTCCAACATTCCGCCCTCCTGTTGTCTGCTGCTCTGCTTCCGGCTGTCCTGATATGGTCCCCTGCGTACCCCTGCTGCAGCCGGCGAGCATCACACATACAAGAATATTCAATATTATTACAGACAATATCCGTCTTCTATCCTTCTTCACGTTTAAGCAAGCTCCTTTCATCGCTTTTAACTCATTTTACCCATTTCGGTATTCACCTTTATTTGCCCTACGGTCACAGACAAAACACCGGCAATCCATTATCAATGTTACCATAAACAGTGAACATTCTCAACTGTTCATTACTTTCACGTTTTCAGGCTGCCTGTCTTACCACTGCTATCCTGATCATAGGCTGAAGCTTCACAGAAATACGTATAAGTCAGATTTTATGTTCAACAGGAGCCTTCCTTGGGAAAGCCAATAAAAAACCAGCCGCAGATGCAGCTGGTTTTTTATTCAATATTAAGCTATTCCTATTCTCAAGCCTTGCCGTTTGAACCAAGAACGTACTGGATCTTGTGAGCAACCATGTCCTTAACAGCCTGACGAGCGGGCTTAAGGTACTGACGGGGATCGAAGTGAGAAGGATTCTCAGCGAAGTACTTTCTGATGTTACCTGTCATAGCAAGACGGATATCTGAGTCGATATTGATCTTACATACAGCAAGTGTAGCTGCCTTACGAAGCTGCTCCTCAGGGATACCAACTGCATCAGGCATATTTCCGCCGTACTCATTTACCATCTTAACGAATTCCTGGGGAACTGAAGATGAACCATGAAGAACGATAGGGAAGCCGGGAAGTCTCTTGATGCACTCCTCAAGAACGTCGAAACGAAGGGGAGGGGGAACAAGGATGCCGTCAGCATTTCTTGTACACTGAGCAGCTGTGAACTTGTATGCACCATGTGATGTTCCGATAGCGATTGCGAGTGAATCGCAGCCTGTTCTGCTAACGAACTCTTCTACTTCCTCAGGACGTGTGTAGCTTTCCTTGCCTGCTTCTACAACTACCTCATCCTCGATACCTGCAAGTGTACCAAGCTCAGCCTCAACTACTACGCCATGAGCGTGAGCATATTCTACAACCTGCTTTGTAATAGCGATGTTCTCGTCAAATGACTTTGAAGAAGCATCAATCATAACTGATGTGAAACCACCGTCGATACAGCTCTTGCAAAGCTCGAAGCTGTCGCCGTGGTCAAGGTGAAGAGCGATCGGGATATCAGGATTTTCCTCAACTGCTGCTT
>JAZQNG010000143.1:0-4870 GCA_045627205.1 Lachnospiraceae bacterium | reverse complement strand
GGCCATGACCTCGATGTCGGCGTAATGCTTCCCGACGGATATCGTATCCGTGCCAATATATATCATCAGAGAAACAACCTTGCAGCCAGCATCCGTCTTTTCGAGAAACGAATTCCTACCTTCGAGGAGTTAGGTCTTCCCAGCGCAGTACGCGACCTCGCTACCACGCCCCGTGGACTCATCCTGGTTACAGGTCCTACCGGTAGCGGTAAATCAACAACCCTTGCTTCAATCGTAGATTTCATCAACCAGACAAATTCACGTCATATCATGACCATCGAGGATCCTATCGAGTATGTATATCCTCATAACAAGGCCATGATCCACCAGCGTGAAATCGGCAAGGACGTAGGAACCTTCTCCGGTGCCCTCCGTTCTGCTCTCCGTGAGGATCCCGATATCATCCTTGTTGGTGAAATGCGTGACTTTGAAACAATTTCAGCCGCCATCACAGCTGCAGAAACCGGCCATCTGGTTCTTTCAACACTGCATACCACTTCCGCATCACAGACAGTTGAACGTATTATTGATGCATGTCCTCTTGAGGGCCAGAATCAGGTACGTGCACAGTTTGCAAATGTTATCCGTGGTGTATTTACACAGCAGCTGCTTCCCAGAGCCGACGGTACGGGACGTGTTCTTGCTACTGAGGTTATGGTCGCAACAACAGGTATCACGAATCTTATCCGTGAAAACAAGACCATCCAGATTCCCAGCATGATTCAGTCCGGACGTTCACTTGGTATGCACACCATGAACGACGATCTTGCAAATCTTGTACGTTACGGTACCGTAACAATGGCAGAAGCCATGAAGGTTTCACCCGATCCTTCTTCACTCCAGAAGAACATCCGCGGCGGACTTTGATTTTCGGTGAATATAATAATAAGGGCGTCAGAATTACTGACGCCCCATTTTTTTACACTTCATTCACTATTCCGCTTACATATATCGATTTTTCATTCTTTCGTGATACATTTCCGCCAAATACCACATATTTATACCCGCCGTCCTTACAGATATGCCTGAATTTCACCTTAAAGCTTTTTCCTTCATTCAGGACAACATTTGATATCGTGGTATCAAAATATTTTCTGTCATCAGGATAGATGGATTTCTGCGGTTCCTGACCAAACAGTTCTTCATACTCATCCCTTGTATAGCCGAACATTTCCGGTATTATTTCATTAAAGAAAACAATGGAAATACGATTGTCCTTTATCTCGTAGTCTACAATCCCGCTCGGAATATTGTCAATGATTGTCATCAGCATTTCCGAGAGCTGAGAATTTTCTTCCATCAGATTCATTCTCTGAGTGATATTTTCGACCGAAAGATATAAAAGATATTTATTCGAATTAATGGCAAGCAGCTTAATCTTTACCTTTACCCAGATTTCCTCATTCTTTTTAAAGAAATTTTTTGAGCAGATTTCGCAGCTGCTTTCCATATGTGATAATACAGCCCTGTCAATTGCCTTTACAAATGATTCCCGGTGTTTTTCCTCAAAGGCATCGAGAAGATTTATATTTTTATTTGCAAACATGCTTCTGACCGTACCAAGGGCAGAGAAAAACCTGTCATTCACACGTATGGTTTCCAGCGTACTGCCATCATACTCAACAATGGCCGCACCGCCTACAAAGCTGTTAAACACCAGGGTTGCCTGTGTAGATGCATTCAGAAACTCATATGCATCGCTCATATCATCACCAAACAGGCAGGGATTCTCCTCTTCCTCTTCCCGGGTACGAAGTACAATCTCATATTCACTTGCAGGCATCGGTCTCGCAAAGAAGTACCCCTGCATAAAGACGCAGCCGATGCTCTTCAGATAATCTGCCTGTGTTTTTGTTTCAACGCCCTCCGCGATAACAGGGAGACGAAGCCAGTTGGACATTCTGACAACAGAGCTCAATATACTGCCGCCCCTGTCGCCGTTGCTTCCGTTTTCAAGGAATTTCATGTCCAGCTTCAGCATATCAACAGGTACATCCTTAAGTGTGTTCAGTGAAGAATAGCCGCATCCGAAGTCGTCCATTTCCACACTGAAGCCCATGTTCTGAAGCTTCTTTACCGAGCTGACAAGAAGCTGCGGGTTGTCCATATATGCGGATTCAGTTATCTCAAGGCGGAGCGCAGACTTTGGAATCTGATACTTCTCTATCAGTCCCTCCAGATAATCGCAGAGATGGTTTCCGGAAATATCAACCCTTGAAACATTCACTGAAACAGGCACGATTTTTATTCCTTCATCAAGCCACTTCCGCTGTAATTTGCAGACCTGTTCCCAAACATACTCGTCTACCTTTGTCACATATCCGTTCTTCTCAAAAATCGGAATAAATTTGATGGGCGGAATAATACCTTTTTTAGGATGAACCCATCTGATAAGTGCCTCCGCACCGTGAAGGTTTCCTGTCGAGTAATCATACTGCGGCTGGAAATATACAACAAACTGCCCTGTCTCAAGGGCTTTTGAACACTCATTTACAATCTGGCGCTCCTCAACAAGCTTTGCACGCATTGACTCATCGAAAAACGCATGATGCCTCGTATAGCTGCCCTTTGTGGATTTCAGTGCCATAAGTGCCCTGTCGCACATAATCCGGACATCCATATAATGGTCCTCTATCGAGTAGATTCCGAGACGGAGCTGGATATTAAAATATGGATTGTCAAAATCAAAGGCATCTATTATCTGTTCCTTAATATTTTTAGTATTGAAGGTTTCCTCATCAACGCAGGCAACAAAATGGTCTGCCTCCCAGCGTCCGTAAACGGCGCCCGGCATGGCAACCTTTCTGCAGGCCTCGCCCATACATGCAAGAAGTCTGTCCCCCTCCGTGGTTCCGCAGGCATCATTCAGGACCTTAAAGCCGTCCACATCCCACATAAGAAGATAGTACTTCTTGTTCGGATTTGCGGTTAACAGCTTATCAGTCTCCTTTATAAATTTAGCCCTGTTGTATATTCCTGTTTTTTCATCAATTTCATTTTGGGCAATAATATGCTGATACAGCTTTTCCGGCTCATTTACAACGGTAACCGCAAGCTGCGTAAGAATATTGTGGACACGGTGAATAACCAGTCTGGTATTGAGAGGCTTGAAAAGGACATCATATGCGCCAAGGTCCAGGGCGCGGATCTGATGGTCCGAATCATCACTTCCGGTAACAACCACAACCGGTATATGACAAAGCTTTGGATTTGATTTCATGGCAGAAAGCAGCTCATAGCCATCCATTTTAGGCATGGAAAGGTCCAGGAGAACAATCGCTATTTCATCATTACCGTTCAGGACATTCAGTCCCTCTATTCCGTTAGTAGCGGTAATGATACTGTACTGTCCCCTGAAGGCTTCAACCAGCAGCATTCTGTCCACGGGATTATCTTCAATAATCAGAACTCTGATTTTTCCGGTACCGTTCTCCATCTGAATTCTCCTTAATTCTCAATGTGAAGCAACCAAACAACGCAGATTCTTTAGAAATATTTTACCATATTATGCCAAAATTTTCAACATGTTTTTGTTGTTTTCGGTGCAATTTTATATGTTTTCCACCAATTTTTTCTTTATTTTACATCCCACTTGACATGCCGTTAAAGTGATTTTACAATAAAACAGGCTAAGGCCTACAATTAAGAATTCCGAGGCATATTTGATTCATGAAAGCATTACGTTCAAATCTTCTGCTTGTTCTGGCAGCCTTTATATGGGGAGCCGCCTTTTCGGCACAAAGTGCAAGCACTGAATATATAGGTCCCTTTACCTTCAATGGCATACGCTTTATCATTGGTGGAATTGTGCTGATTCCGGTAGTATATCTGACAAGACGCAAAGGACGTGCTGCCGGTTCAGAAGACACTCAACCCGGCAGTGGGGGTTCTGTTTCAGATGAAGCCTCAACCCCTAAAACCGCTACCCCGGACTTTAAGAAACATCTTCTGCCCGGAATTGTCTGCGGAATAATACTTGCCGTTGCCTCCTCCCTGCAGCAGCAGGGGCTTGTCCTCGGCACATCTGCGGGCAAGGCAGGCTTTATCACGGCTCTTTATGTCATCCTGGTTCCTGTTTTTGAAATATTTTTAGGCAAACGAGGCACCCTTTTCACCTGGATAAGCGCAATTCTTGCAGTCGCCGGAATGTATCTTCTCACAGGCAGCAGCGAAAGCGGTTTCTGTATGGGTGATTTTCTTGAAATTCTCTGTGCCGTCTGCTTCACCGTACACATCATCGTAATTGACAGAATGACAGGCAGCCTTAACGGCGTACTTATTTCCTGTATCCAGTTTTTTTCCGCAGGCATTCTCTGCCTGCCTGTCATGTTTCTTTGCGAGACCGTTTCCTTTTCCGCAATCCTGTCCTGTATGGGACCCATCCTATATGCCGGTGTCTGCTCCTGCGGTATTGCGTACACGCTTCAGATAATCGGGCAGAAAAATACACAGCCGGTAGTTGCTTCACTGTTGTTAAGCCTTGAATCCGTTTTTTCGGTCATTACTGCCTGGCTGTTTTTGGGCAGTACCTTAAGCAGCAGGGAAATAGCAGGCTGCGCAATCGTATTTTTCGCAATCATACTTGCCCAGATACCTGTTAAGCAAAAGAAAAAAAATAAAAAATCCTCCGGAGTCTCATGACCCGGAGGATTTTTAACTGATATGACAGTATCATTTTGCGGCCCTTTTCATTGCATCAAAATCTGAGGCAATGATTTTATAAAGTGCTTCCGCCTCGTCATTTCCGTAGTTTTCCTTAAAAAACTTATGAAGCTCTGCACTGTTTGCCGATTTACGTATACCCTCGTCAATCTTTTTGGCATACATATCTATCGTATTCTTCGACAGGAAATCCGAAAGGGCATTATAT
>JAZQNG010000142.1:0-24665 GCA_045627205.1 Lachnospiraceae bacterium | reverse complement strand
ACGGTCAAATATCAGCTCAGCAGCAGTCTGACCGGTAACAGCAAAATGGAGTTTGTTCTGCACAAATGCATAAAAGGCTCTTGTGGTCTCGCTGTTCTTATCATAATCATAGCTGCACTGTTCAAACACATCTGTGATTTTTTGATAAGCCCTGCGCTCACTGGCACGGATCTCGCGGATGCGCTCCAGTAATTCATCAAAATAATCTTTACCAAAAGGCTTTCCGTTCTTTAACATATCATCATTAAGAACAAAGCCCTTTGTGATATATTCTTTCAGGGTCTTGGTAGCCCACTGACGGAATTTGGTTGCTTTCTTTGAATTCACACGGTAGCCCACAGCGATAATGGCATCGAGATTATAAAAATCCACATTACGCTTCTTCTCAACACCACCTTCATTTTGAACTAGTTCCATTTTGGAACTAGTTGATTCACGCACTAATTCTTCCTCTTTATAGATATTTCCCAAATGCTTACTGATAGCCTGTGGACCAACATCGAATAATTCTGCCATAGACATTCTAGTAAGCCAAAATGTTTCGTCCTTATATATTACGCTGTCGCAGACATTGGTATCATCTATCTGATAGAGGACGATATCATGTTTTTGTTCCATTGACATCCCCTTTCTGAAATCTATGTTAGGCATATAACAAACGAATTTATATGATATCTTTTATTTCTTCGTACAGTGGATCAGGATTTTCGTTCTGCCATTCTTTGAATCGTCTAATCAAATCTTTTAGAACCTGATCTGATACTGCAAAAAGATATTTTCCCATTGGCTCAGCTTTATTAATAAGTTTGAGATTAACAACAGATGTCTTTTTCAGTAACTCGCATTTCTTTTTGGTTAAAAGATAATTCCATTCAGGATATTTTTGATGGTCACACTCGCCGCATTCAAACAGCTGCACTGTGAACCCTTTGTCGTCAGCAATCTGCCGGACAAGTTCTTTGAGATACGCTTCAACCTCTCCGGTGAGTATCTTTCGTCTGTACTTTACAGACCATACCCTATGATAATCAATGTTGCACACGCTTGTGCGGTAATGAATAAGATTTTCTTTCATGCATATATTATAACAGAAAGTCAAACAAAACGCAAGAAAAAATCGAATATTTGTTCTGTAATCCTGTCTGTCTTACCCACTCCGATTTTTCTTGCAAGACATGGCGCTTTCATCTACGGTAATTGAATTACCGAGGATTCCCGCTTGTTATCCTAAAGGAGCGCCCTTTTACATTGGATATTTTCATTTCTGTCGAAGAACAGCTTAATTATATCGATATTTTCTGTTTCCGGCCTGCGGAACACTTGTCACATAAAATCATTCACATATTTGAAAAGGTCGTCCAGCAGTTCTGTTATTTCGCCGTGATAGGAGGTAAGGTCATACAGGTCACAAAGCTCCACTAATGCCGTGAGTCTTTCCAGCTCGTCCGTGTCCGTGATTCCGGTCTGCTCGATGACTGCACCATATATCATTTCAACGCATTCCTCCTCTGAGGAATCCTCGCCGTTTATCAGCGTAGTTCCATTCAAAAGGTTAACAAATATGTCTGCTATTACCTCAGGTCTGTTGTCTGTTATAGTGTATACGGTACCTGCTTCGTTTGCTTCGTCATCCTCGTCTGCAGCTATAAATATGGTGCTGCCGATGAAGAAAAGCAGTCCCTCGTTTGAGGTATAGGGGCCGAATGACAGTACGGTATTGCTTTCAATATCGTATTTAAGAATAATGTATTCGTCCCTGTCGCTGTCAGGAGCCATTATGATTTCGGGATGTCCGTCGTTTTCCATATCGATGGTAAGAAGACCGAGAGTATTTTTGGCGTCAGGATTTTCACTGCAATATAAGTCAATATATTCGTTGTATGCAGCCTTCAGTATGTCTGCGTCCTTAAGCTCATAGTTATATTTAATGAGTTCGGAGGGGACTAAAGTAGGATATATATCGGGGTCCGCATCGCCTGTTTTGGGCTCGCCATCGCCTGTTTGTGGCTCCTCCGCACCCTGGTATGTGTACTGGCCGGAATGGCTTACTTCAGGTACTTCAACAGCACCTGCCGCAATCTGTTCCGTTGAAATTTCAGCGGTCGAGAAAGTCTTTTTTTCATCGGGTGTTTCGTCAGAGGTCTCGGCGTCAACCGAATCCGGGGTTTCGGTAGGGGCAGATGTGGAGGTGTTTGCGGGAGCCGTTGTCAAAGCCGTGTCAGGATCTGTGTCGGGAGCCGTTGTCAAAGCCGCGTCGGGATTCGTGGCAGGAGCTTCCGTTAAAGTGGCGGCAGGAGCTTTGGTTGTGCCTGTATCGGTGGTGTCCTTGCCGTCATCCTTTGAGCAGGCGGCAAGAGCCAGCATACACAGTACTGTAATTGCAATCATTAAATAATTTTTCATTTGTTAATTTTCTCCTTAAAGCAGTAGTCAAAAAGGAACCGTCCTTTTGACGCTTGTCTCATTATACAGATTTTTATAAAGGATTACAATTGTTTGTGGAATGATTTATATCGTTTTATTTCCAATATGCCTGCGAAATAAAGAACAGGACGTATTTCTGCTCAGACTGTGTTCACAAACATTTCCAACATTCTCCATTGTTTGTATAGGATTTTTTTTGCTGTTATGGTAAAATGAAAGCAGTACCATTATTTCGAAAATCTATACGGAGGTGTACCATGGTAAAGCAATGGAAGGGTTACGAGAAGGGCGTTAATTTAGGCGGATGGCTGTCACAGTGCAACTATACGGTGGAGAATTATGAGAATTTCATCACAAGGAAGGATTTTGAAATCATTAAATCCTGGGGCTGCGACCATGTCAGGGTTCCTGTGGATTACGACCTGTTCGGGGACAAGGAGTGCAATTACCGCGAGGAGGGCTTTAAATATATACAGCGTGCCATTGACTGGAGCCGCGAGAACGGGCTGAATATGGTCCTGGATATTCACAAGGCATACGGATATTCATTTTATAAATATGATGCTGAGGACGGCTTTTTTGATAACGAAAAGTATCAGAACGAGTTTTACAGAACCTGGACTGAGCTTGCCAGGAGATATTCAAAATACGAGGATACAGTTGCCTTCGAGCTTTTGAACGAGGTAACGGAGCAGCGTTTTTCAGACAGCTGGAACAGGATTGCAGGCAAGGCGATTGAGGCCATCAGACAGATTTCACCGACTGTAAAAATACTTGTGGGCGGCTATTGGAACAACAGTGCAGATGCCATGAAGGACCTCGTTGTGCCGGCAGATGACAAAAATATCATTCTGAATTTCCATTGCTATTCACCGTTTATTTTTACACATCAGGGTGCAAGCTGGGTAAATGATATGCCAAGGGACTTCCGTTATAAATACAGACATACCTATGAGGAGTATAACACGGACAATGCTGCCCTGTTCCCCTACAATCCCGGTGCATTTAAAAATATGCCCGACCAGAAGGCTTTGATAGGTGTTGAATATTTCAGGGGGCAGTTCACGGAGGCGCTTAAATGCGCGGAGAAATACGACCTTCCCCTTTACTGCGGTGAATACGGCGTCATCGATCTGGCAGAGGCAGAGGATACCCTTGAATGGTACAGGGATATCAATACCTGCTTTAGGGAATATGGTATCGGTCGTGCGGCATGGAGCTACAGGGAGATGAACTTCGGTCTTGAGGGAGAGCACTACGCACCGGTGTTTAATGAGCTTGTAAAGTATCTGTAATGAAATATACCATAAGCAGCATGGCTGCGAAGGATTGTGAGGTTGGTCTGACTATGAAAAAACTGATGCTTAACGGAGAATGGAAGCTGGATTTTAAGGACTGGCATATTGCTTCGGCAGCCGTTCCGGGCTCTGTTTATTCCGCACTTTTAAATGAGGGGCTGATTCCGGACCCCTACTACAGGGACAACGAAACAGAGGCATTAAAGCTGATGGACGAGGGCTGCGAATATTCGCTGGAGTTCAATTTCAACAGCGCCGAATGTGGGGATTATGTGCGCCCTAAACTTGTATTTGAGGGGATTGATACCCTTGCGGACATTTATCTGAACGGTGTGCTTTTAGGAAGCGTTAAAAATATGCACCGGACCTATTCCTACGATGTGGACGGTGTTCTTAAGGAGGGCAAAAACGAGCTCCGTGTTTCAATCGAATCGCCGGTAAATTATATCCGTGAGGAAAATGCAAAGGTTTACTGTGGCGGCGTGAGCGAGGCTATGGAGGGCTTCCCGCATCTTCGCAAGGCACACTGCATGTTCGGCTGGGACTGGGGTCCGAGACTGCCTGACATGGGTATTTTCCGTAATGTTTATATTGCACTTGAGGATGTGGCGGCAATCGACTCCGTATATGTGCGTCAGGAGCATCAGCCTGAAAACAATCAGGTTATTCTCCACTTTGAAACAAAAATCCATGTAAACTTCCAGAATACCTGCAACGGTGGGGAGGATGTCCTTCCAGGCTTTGATGAGTACAGCCTGACTGCAGGAGAGGCAGCAGAACAGGATTATCACCTTATATATACGGTAAAGGCGCCTGACGGCTCGACCATAAGCACCGATGCCGATTCCGTCTGTATTTCGGCGCCGCAGCTCTGGTGGCCGAACGGCTACGGCGAGCAGCCTCTGTACACGGTAAGTGCGGAGCTTTACCATGATGAATATGATATCCGGAATCCCGAGGGACCCTCAACAGGTACCACAAGGCTGGATGTAAAGGCCTTCCGTATCGGTCTTCGTACCATGACCGTGAATACGGATGCCGATGAATGGGGAAACTGCTTTGCCCATGAGGTAAACGGGGTAAAGGTTTTTGCCATGGGTGCAGACTATATCCCGGAGGACAATCTTCTTTCAAGGGTGACCTATGAGCGTACCTACAGGCTTTTAAAGGCAGCGAGGGATGCCCACCACAACTGCGTCCGTGTATGGGGCGGCGGGTATTATCCGGAGGATTTCTTCTACGATATATGCGATGAACTGGGACTGATGGTCTGGCAGGACTGCATGTTTGCCTGTGCGTCCTACGAGCTGACAGAGGATTTTGATGCTGAAATACGTGCGGAGCTGAAGGACAATGTGCAAAGAATACGTCACCATGCTTCACTTGGAATATGGTGCGGAAACAACGAGATGGAGGCTCAGGTGCTGGATGGCAGCTGGCATCCTTCGGCAAAGCAGAAGGCTGATTATACAAAGATATTTGATTATATTATTCCGCAGGTTGTAAAGGCAGAGGATCCGGATACCTTCTTCTGGCCCTCCTCGCCATGCTCGGGAGGAAACTTCGACAATCCCTGGGACGAGAACCGCGGCGATGCACATTACTGGGATGTTTGGCATGGCTGCAAGCCCTTTACGGACTATCGGAAGTACCATTACAGATATCTTTCGGAATTCGGCTTCCAGTCCTTCCCGCCCATGAAGACTATCGAGAGCTTCACCGAGCCAAAGGACAGGAATCCCTTCTCGAGGGTAATGGAAATGCACCAGAGAAATATGGCGGCAAACGGAAAGCTTGTCAACTACCTTTCGGCCACATATCTGTATCCTGAAAGCTTCGACCGTTTTGTTTATCTGACACAGATGCTTCAGGCAGAGGCAATCCGCTACGGTGTTGAGCATTTCAGAAGGCACCGCGGACGCTGCATGGGTACGGTTGTATGGCAGCTGAACGATATCTGGCCGGTTGCTTCCTGGGCCGGAATTGACAGCTTTGGCAGATGGAAGGCCCTTCACTACGCCGAGAAGCGTATGTTTGCACCCGTGCTTCTTTCCTGCGAGGAAAAGGGTGAGATGGACCAGCGTCCGTTTGTGACAATGGAGCCGCGCGAAATAGAAACCTCCATCAGGCTGAATCTGTCAAACGAGACCATGTCGGCGGTAAAGGCTACTGTTTCCTACAGGCTTTATGATGGCAACGGCAGGGTAAAGAAGAGGGGCAGTAAAAAGCTTGAATGTCCTGCTCTTTCCACGGTCTGGTGTGACAGGGTTGTATTTGACGGTGTTGATGTACACAGGGACTATGTCTGCTACTATCTTGACGGGGTGCTTCAGGGAACGGCTGTTTTCTGCGCACCGAAGCATTTTGAATTCTCTTCGTCAGGCCTTAAGGTAGTACGGGAAGGCGATGAACTGGTTGTAACGGCAGACTGCTTCACCAAGGGCGTCGGAATCGAGGCCGTAGGCAATGATTTTGTTCTCGAGGACAACTATTTTGATATGGAGGCAGGAACACGCCGCCTGAGGATTGTTGAAGGAAATCCGGATGTTGTACGGATATTCTGCATAAATAATAATGAGGCAGGAGCGGTAGTGACCCTGTAGCTGTCCGCTATAAAATCTTTCTCTTTACAAAAGGCGAAACAGATAGTATAATATGAAATGGAAAAGTTTGTTTTGCTGCACATAGTATAAAGAGGGAGCTTATGATACAACAGTTAAAAGAACACGGATGTAATGTTGAGGCAGGAATCAGACGTTTTTTGGGGAAGGAATACCTTTATTGCAGATGTCTGAAGGAATTTTTGAAGGATCCTACCATGCAGGAGGCAGAGGAGGCCTATCTTGCAGGAGATTCCGGAACAGCCATGGAGAAGGTCCATATGCTGAAGGGCTCGTGTGGAAACCTTGAGTTTGCGAGGGCATACGAAATAACCTGTCAGATGATGGATCTGCACAGAGCCGGTAAAACCCGGGAGGCTATGACTTTGATGCCGGAGCTTCGGAGGGAATACGATATCATCATTGACATTTTGCGTAAGGAAGAATGACTTGGAGAATGCGTATGGATAAAATTGTGACTATCAGCAGACAGTACAGCAGCGGTGGCAGGGAGATAGGCCGGAAGCTTGCAGAGCAGTGGGGAGTTCCGTTTTATGACAATGAACTTATCACAAGAGCTGCGAAGGAAAGCGGCTACTCTGTAGAAGCCTTTGAATCGGCAGAGAGCAGGGCCACAAGCAGTCTGCTTTATTCTATTGCCCGCGGCATGGCTACGTCCGGAAATATGAACACAACCTTCCACAATCTTTCACTTGATGACAGGCTGTTCCTTGCACAGGCGGACATCATCAAAAAGGTCGCTGAAGAGGGACCGTGCGTTATTGTCGGAAGATGTGCGGACTATATCCTGCGCAGGTGTGACAATCTGGTAAACATTTTTGTCTGCGCGGATATGGATTTCAGGATTGAGCGTGCCAGAACGATAGATGGTATGCCTTTGGAGAAGATTGAAGACAATATTTTAAAAATGGACAAGAGAAGATCCAACTATTTCAATTTCCATACAGGTGAGAAATGGGGAAGAACCGAGAACTATGCGCTCTGTATAAACAGTGGAAGGGTTGGAATTGATACGGCGGTTCAGATAATAAAGGATTATGTGGAAGCTGTTAAGTAATTGTGCATTGAAAACACGATGTATTTGTATGCCGGGGCTTTTCGGACCCGGCATATTTTTTGGCACAGAGGTATGGAAATTGTCTGTAAAGCCTGTAGCAATGGAAGGCTGACAGGAAAAAGATTAACAGAAAGTTAATATTTTATAGAACATTTTGTAATATCTTTCGTCTAATATAAGGGGATGCGCTGTGAAAAACAGAAAAATCCCATAAGCTGATTTTACAGCTCAATTTAAGTCACAACATGAGGTATTTATGAATGACAATGTAATAATTGAGGTAAAGAACGCCAAAAAGATTTACCATATGGGCCAGGAAAAGATACGGGCCGTGGATGGCGTTAGCTTTACGGTTAATGAAGGGGAATTCTGCTGCCTGCTTGGTACCTCCGGCTCCGGAAAATCCACGCTTCTGAATCTGATGGCGGGAATTGAAAAGCTGAGCTCGGGAGAAATACTGATAAAGGGAACATCTATCGGTTCACTGAGCGAAAATAAGCTGGCGAAATTCCGTCAGGATAATCTTGGCTTTGTATTCCAGAGCTACAATCTTTTAGGTTCGCTGACAGCATTGGAAAATGTCGAGTTCCCGCTTATATTTAAGAGGGTACCGTCCTCAAAGCGGAAGAAGCAGGCAAAAAAGATGCTGAAGGCTGTAGGACTGAAGGGCAGAATGAACCACAAGCCTACGGAAATGAGTGGCGGACAGCAGCAGAGAGTCGGAATTGCCAGGGCGTTTGTCGCAAAGCCTGCGATAGTATTTGCGGATGAACCGACGGGAAACCTGGATTCACATACGACAACGGAGGTCATGAACCTGATAAAGGGCATGGCAAGGGAAAACAATCAGACGGTTGTCATGGTTACCCACGACAGAAGCCTGACAGTATATGCCGACAAAATAATCAATATTCTGGATGGACATATAGAAAGCGTGGAAATCTGCGAAAATGCATATGTTCCAACAGATTATCTGATTTCAGAGGACAAAAAGGAGCCGCAGGGCGGAGATAAACCGCCGGAGAATATCCGGGAAGAAAGCCTGGACAGAAGTATAACGGAAATGGCTGAAAAAAGCTGGGAAAAGGCGAATAAAAAGCTGGAAAAGAATAAATAAAGCCGGCAATGAAGGAATGCCGGGAGGACAGGCACTGTCGGAGGACAGAAAAAAATAAAAAAGTCAAAGCAAGAAGAAACAGAAAAAATAAAGAAGTCAAAAAAAAGAAAATAAGAAGTAAAAACAAAGAGGTTGTTGGAAAGATGAAAAGAATCAGACAGAGAATCAGAATTATTGTTGCAGCATTGATTATTACCATGTGCACGGGCATTGCAGGCGGTTCGGCAGTATATGCGGACGCCCTGTTTTCAAGAACCGAGCGGACGGGAACCTATGACCTGGTTATCATGCCGGGCTCGACCATGCATTACTCTATACCTGTTAAATCAGATTACTATATCGGTCCGCTGAATGCGGTAATAGGTACCTGCGACAATCCGGATATCACGGTTTCAAATGTCCGCCTTATGAACAGGGCGGTTTACGATGAGAGTCCCGCAACTTATATTGAGGGCGATGCAAAATACGAGCTGGAATTTGATATTATTTCGGCAGACACCCTTGAAATCGGATACAATACCATTACCTTCACAGGAAAGGGAAGGGATGGCTATAACAGATATACGGCTGAATTTATAGATGAATTCGATATCTGCACCCTTACCTCCTTCACCGGGTCAGAGCTCGAGCCCATCGAGGTAATTGTGGACAAGGTTTCATATAATGAGGCAGATGTACTTCCGGGCAATTCCTTTATTATGAAGCTGACTCTTAAAAATGTCGGTGAAATGCAGGCCCTGAGCACATCCGTAAGTATGGATTTCAGGGACAGCGGAATCATTCCGGAATACAAGGTTGAGAAGATTAAGGTCGGTACAATTGCCGCAGACGGAAGTGCAAAGCTTGATGTCCCGGTTGCTGTCCTTAAGAACGCTGAACCCGGATTTTACTGCATTACCGCAAATGTATACTGCAAGGATGTAAAGGGAAAGAGCCAGGGACCCTTTTCCCAGAATATTTATGTTACAATAAACAAGCCGGCTGCATCACCCACACCCACACCTACACCTGTGCCCGTAGCGGACAAGGCAGCCTTGGAGCTTACAACTGAGGATAACTACAAGGTAATTAAGCCTAATACAAACGACAGCCTTCTCATCTCGGTAAAGAACACCGGAAAGGCTGATGCTGAGGGTGTTAAGCTGAATATCAGCGGTCTTGACGCAGGTATCGGTCTGACAAAGAATTTTACTTCGGACTACATCAGGGTAGGAACAGTAAAGGCCGGAGAAACCGTACAGGCCGAGATTCCCCTGAAGGTTGCTTCCAATTTTGACGGAGGCTTATGCGAGCTGTTCATTAAGGCTGATTATGAATACGGCAAGGACGGCTCAGATTCAACGAATATGACTCTTTATGTAAAGGGCGAGGAGAAGACCGCAACCCCGACTCCCTCACCTACACCCGAGCCCACGCCTATTGTTTACAGAAACAATGTTTCAATCGGCAATGTGGTACAGGACCCTGCAAATCCCAAGGCCGGCGAGATTGTAAATATTACCTTTGATATCGTGAATGACGGAAATGCTTCGATTTCCTCAGTAAAGGCATACGGACAGAACCTTTCAAGCTCAGGCTTCGAGCCGATTTCATCGGATCCCTATGTAAAGGTCGGGACTATTTATGCAGGCGGAAAGAAAAATGTAAAGATGGCCTTCAAGGTTGGTGAGGATATCGTTTCGGGCTTTAATACACTTTCAATCGGGTATGACTATGAGACGGCAGACGGAATGATGGGAAACGGCTCTGCAAATGTTTACATCCTGAATGTTGAAGGAAAGACCGGAAGTGACGGGAAAATCAGCAGACCGAAGCTTATTGTCAGCGATTATTCTACAGACCTGGATGTTTTGAAGGCAGGAGAGAACTTCAATTTTACCTTCAAGCTTAAAAATACCCATGCCTCGAAGGCGGCTAAAAACATTAAGCTGACCCTCAGCCAGGAGGAGGGAATTTACTCACCTACAGAGGGTACAAATATCTTTTATATTGATGAAATCAAGGCCGGTGAGGTTCATGAGGAGACCATCAGCTTAAAGACCAGATCCGATGCCGTAACAGGTGATTATCCGCTGACGATTCTTGTCGAGTATGAATATGATGATATGAGCGAGGTTGATGCGGAAAGAGGCGGCGTGAGCGATGAAAACAAGATAAAGCTGCGTGCCGTTGAAAACTACCGTCCTGTTATTGAAAATATATATATTGATTCCTGGCAGGGTATATTTGTTGACCAGCCTGTTGATTTGAGCTTTGAGTTTTACAATATGGGTAAATCAACCCTTGGTAATGTGTATATCACCGTTGATGGTGATTTTTCACTGGCAAACAACAGCGAGATGAGCTATATCGGTGCGATAGCCGGATATGGGCAGGAGTTTGTAAATCCCCAGGTAGTTCCTCTTGTTGCAGGTGACGCAACCGGTATTCTTGTTGTTCATTTTGAGGACAGCAACGGAGATGAGGTAACAGTTGAATCCGAATTTTCTGCCTATGTTGACGGCGGAGCTGAATTCGGCGAATACGGTGAGTTCGGCGAATACGGTGAATATGGCGAGTTCGGCGAATATGGTGAGTTCGGTGAATACGGCGAATATGGTGAATATGGTGAATTCGGCGAGGGTGAGGATTCCGGAAAGATCCTTGGCATGCAGATGTGGCTTTTCATTACCCTCTGCAGTGTTTTAGGTGCTGCCATTGTTGTAGTAATTATCATTGTTGCAGTTAAGAAAAAGAAGAAAAAGAATGCATTTGATGAGGATGACGACTGATTATGAGATTTATTGACCTTGTAAAGATGGGGTTCAGGAATCTTCTGCGAAGAAAGGCTCGAACCCTGCTGACGGTTATAGGCATGGTCATAGGAACTATTTCCATTGTGGTCATGATTTCCATCGGCATCGGAATGAACAGAAATTTTGAGGCCTCTGTCCTTGAAAATGGCAGTATGACGGTGATATATGTCAGCTCGAATGCATGGGTAGAGGATGAAAACGGAAATTACACAACTACCAGGCAGACTCTTTCGACACAGACACTTGAGGATCTTCGGAATGTAGAGCATGTGAAGTGTGTAACTCCGGATACTTACGTTTGGGGAGCAAGGTTCGTTTCCGGGAAATATGAGACCTCAGCCTCCATTCGTGTAATGGATATGTCCTGCTACGAGGAATTTGGTCTTCCCATGCTCGAGGATGGTACATACCCGAATAAAGAGAACTCAAGGGACAGGATTTATGTCGGCTCACAGGTGCTGTCGCAGGAATTCGGTTATTATACAGGAAACTCATACAAAACAAAAAGTATTGACTGGAGAAAGGATAAAATTGAGCTGAAGTTCGATATGTATCAGCGTAATGAACGAAAGAAGGAATATTCATATTCTGTCAACAATATCGGATTTATTTCAGTTCCCGAATCCGGATATTCCGAGGCTGACTGGTATATCTTTATTGATGTGGACCTTTACAGTGAAATAATAAAAAAATATGCCAATACGCTGAAAATCGACGATAGAAAGAAGCTTCTTGCGACCCTGGACTCCTACGAGCAGGTTTCGATAAATGTTGATAATATGAACAATGTTACTACCGTTCAGGATGAACTTGAAACCATGGGGCTTAAATCCGACAGTATGATGCAGTACATTGCTCCGATGCAGGAAACGGCAAACATGCTGGAGCTTGTACTCGGTGCCATAGGTGGTGTCGCCATGCTTGTATCTGCCATCAACATTGCAAATACGATGATAATGTCTATTTACGAACGAACCAGGGAAATCGGAATCATGAAGGTGCTCGGCTGTAAGGTCAGCGATGTAAAGAAGCTTTTCCTTTTTGAGGCCGGACTTATAGGCTTTATCGGTGGTACAATCGGTGTAGGACTCAGCTATGTCGCGTCGATATTGATTAATACCTATGGCGGGGAGTTGTTTTCCTCACTTATGGGTACGGGTGAGACCGCCGGAGCAGAGATAGGATATTCAGTCATTCCGATCTGGCTTCCCTTCTTTGCTGCAGGCTTTGGTATAGTTGTAGGCCTTATTTCGGGCTTTATACCGGCGCTGAGGGCTACGAGGATTTCTGCAATAGAGGCTATGAAGACGGACAGCTGACAGGCTGCCGTTCACGATAATGCCATAAGGCGCGGGGAAGGATTTGTATCTGTGGAGTCAGTAGCCTGATTCCGACTTGATAATATGGGTTTTAATATGACAAAGCATGATTTTATTCTGATTGCGGTTTTACTGCTGCTTGCTCTGGGAGGCTTTCTGGTCTACAGTCTGTTTTTCGGTGCTGAAGGGCAGACAGTGCGCATATGTATAGACGGTGAGATATACAGGGAGATTCCGCTGGATTCGGATGCTGAAATAGAAATTCCGGGGCTGGTGGGAAGCTGCAGACTGCTTATATCGGACGGAAGTGCTGATATGACGGAGGCGGACTGTCCAAACCGGATCTGCGTAAACCACAGACCGGTATCAAGGAGCGGGGAGACTATCATATGTCTTCCGAACCGTGTTTCGGTCGAAATAATGGAATGAAATCCTCCCTTTACCGGATGCTTTTTTCGGCAGCCCGGATGCGTTTAAGTACAAGACCTGCTATAAAGCCTGTAAGCGCACCTGCCAGAAGACCGGAAATAATGAGCACGGGGAGATAGTAAAGAACAGAAGAATTTAATACGAAACAGGCGACAAGAAGCTGCCCGATATTATGGGCTACGCCGCCTGCGATACTGAGACCTGTCGTTGAAAAGCGACCGGTCTTTTTTAATACAAGCATGATGGTTATGCTGAGGAAGGCGCCGGCCAGACTGTATATGCAGGCAAACATCCCCGTAAACGTGAGTCCTGAAAGAAGGATGCGGACAAAGGACATTGAAGCCGCCAGCCTCCAGTCAAGAATAAAAAGAGCTATTATTACCGGAATATTGGCAAAGCCGGGCTTGATTCCGGGCACAGCAAAAAACGAAGGCAGAAGGCTTTCGAGATATCCGAGTATAAACATTACGCCGGTGAAAATACCGGCGGTTGCCAGTCGCTTTGTTTTGGTGTTCATAGGCTATTTTACCGTTACCACAAGCTTTGCCGTGGCTCCTGACGAGGCCGTTATGGTGATGGTTGTCTTGCCGGCCTTTTTTGCCTTTATAAGCCCGTCCGCCGAAACGGATGCAACCTTTTTCTTTGAGGAGGTGAAGGTCAGCTTGTCGGTGCTGCGTGCGGGATAAATGACCGGTTCAAGCAGGAAGGTTTTTCCTACCTTAAGCTTCTTTTTGGTGATGTCCAGCGTTATGGAAACAGAGCGCCGGATATAGCACATTATTGTTGAAACTGTTTTATTGTTCCGTCTGTCTACGGTATAAACGGTGTAGGTTCCTTCCTCTGCCACATCAAAGGAAAAATAGCCGTATTCGTCTGTCTCAACCTCTTCTCCGCTGTTTCCTGAAAAATCCCCGACAGTATGCTTTCCCTTGAGGAATTTGACCTTTTTGATACCGCTCTGAAGATCGGAAGCCTTTCCGGATATGGTGATTTTTGAATAGTCATCTGCAACGCTGAAGGCAAGGTCCTCTATTTTGGGAGGAAGCGTATCGTCCGTAATTAAATATGTACGGATGAACTCGTTGCCGGATTTGTCGCTGCAGTAAATGGTATATTTACCGTCCTTGTCCAGGATGATAGTGTTGTCCTCAACCTCGAGCCCGCCGGTTCCGTTTTTGAAAATTTCAACATCACGGTTGCCTATCAGATAACGGAGACGCAGGTTTTCACTGTTGTCGTTGGACTTTGGAACGAGCATGAGCTGAAGCTTTCCGTCAATGTAGAACTTTGCAAGTGTATAATCGGGAGCCTCCTCGGGAGGAATATATTCGCTCTCCGCGGCATATGCAAGGGAGTAAGCCAGGTCCGGAATTCCGGGAAAGGCTGTCTTACCCTCCAGGGCAGCATCGTATTTTATGCTGCTGCAGATGATTTCGCAGATATAGTCGGGGGGAACCTTTCCGAGATAGGAATAAAGGACTGCAGCAATTCCGCTTAAATGGGGCGCTGCCATTGAGGAGCCCGACATGTATGCATAGCCGCCCACGATTGTACTGTAGACATTCTTCGCGGGAACGGCGACATCAACGGATTTTGAACCGTAGTTTGAGAAGGCAGCCAGACCTCCGTCCTCGTCTGTATATCCGCATACCAGCACATTGCTCAGACTGTAGGAGGCAGGATATACATTTTTCTCATCGATGTTTTCTCCGCTGTTTCCTGCAGCAACACAGAAAAGCATGGAGGAATTTTTGATTGCATTCCTGAGCTTTTTACTTGATTTCAGGGTGCCCCAGCTGATATTGCAGATGCTTGCTCCCATATTTTCGGCATACCGGATGGCCCTGATGGCGTCCTCTATCGTACTGCTCTGCTTCGGTCCGCCGTAGGTTTTAAGTGACATTATCTTTACATCGGTGCAGGAGGCGATTCCTGCGATTCCTATTCCGTTGTCGGCCTCTGCGGCAATTATGCCTGCAATATGGGTTCCGTGGTCGTCGCAGTCGTCAGGGTCAGAGGTATAGGTTCCGGTTTTTTCGTCTGTTATATAGTGGCAGACCGTATTGTCATTGTTATAGAAATCCCAGCCGTTGATATCGTCTATGTATCCGTTGCCGTCATCGTCTATACCGTTGTCGGGTATTTCTCCCTCATTTACCCATATTTTACCGGCAAGATCGGGGTGAGTTGTATCAACACCTGAATCAATCACGGCTACGATTACGGGCTGCGGGTCGCTGCATAAATCCTTAAAGAGGGCCCAGCCCTCGGCTGCATTGATATCTATATCGTTTTCCGCATTGAAGGTGCTCTGTGCATCGCTGTAGTGGTCGTCTGAAATCGCAAAGAGTTCCATGGAAGGGCAAAAAACTCCCGGCCCCATGGAAGCCATGAAGCCGGAAGCAAGTATTAAGCTTAAAAAAATTGAAAGCAGTCTTTTCATTTGTGGGACTCCGTTTAAAAAGCAGACGAACTGTTACGGGATTTACTGTGGCATTGTTATTTTGCAGGCATCACACTTGCCATCATTGTTAAAATCGTAATGTCCCGTGGGATTGATGGTAAGTCTCGGTACCTGCTCGTAGTTGCAGCCGGGAAGCTCGCAGATAACGGCTGCGGTATAGCCGAAATTGGTACAGGTTGCGGGGATTTCAGCAGTCTTTTTCAGCTTGTGTATATGTCCGTTGTAGTCGGCGCCGCATCTGATACAGAATTCGCCGCCGTTGTATTCATGTCCGAGCATCGGAATTACCTTCTGAGGAACGAAGTACTCACCGCAGGTGCTGCAGTAGGAATATGCCTCGACTCCGGTGCTGATACAGGTCGGTTCCTGACGGGCTACGGTAACAACAGAATGTGTATGTACGTACTGTTCGCCGCAGATCTGGCAGTAGCCGTTTACAAAATTATGTCCCTTGGCAGAAATTGTTTTAGGGTACTGCAGTACGACACCGCAGGTCGAACAGTAAACCTTGTTTGTCTGTCCGTCGGTGGTACAGGTTACCTCCTTTGCGGGAATCGTAACAAGATTGTGAATGTGATGCTTTGAAGGATCGGGTGCACCACAGCCTGTGCAATAGCCGTTTTCATTGTAGGTGTGGGGGATAACGGGTGTTTCCTCCTGTGCAACAAGAACTGCATGGCATTTGCTGCAGTGGATTCCTGCAGTGAGTCCTGTAGTGGTGCAGGTAGCCGCAACCGCACGGTCGGTTATTCTGCAGTGCTCGCAGACCTCTCCGGTGACGGTAACCGTGCAGGTGTATTTCTTTCCTGCAGAATCGGTTGCGGTAATCGTTGTTTTACCGGGTAATCTGCCTGTAACCTTGCCTGCGGAGGAAACCGTTGCCACAGTGGTATCAGAGCTTGTATAGGCCTCTGCCGTGGCGCCTGCAAGCTTAAGCTTCAGGGTCTTTCCGGGGTCTACCGAGGCTTCTGTTTTATTTAAGTGTGGAGCCAGAACGGTAATCTTGCATTTGTATTTTTTGCCGTTGTATTTGGCTACAACCTTGGCAGTGCCGGGGGCCTTGGCCCTGCATACACCGGCGGAGGTGACGGTAACGATGTCTGTGTCTGAGCTGTACCAGGTGATGGCGCCCGTGGCACCCTCAAGCGACAGCTCCACAAGACCTTTGACATTAAGCTTTGCCTTTTTCTTGTTGAGGCTTACGGAAGCGGCGCTCGCCGGAACAAGGGAAAGCAGGGTAACACAAATCAGTACGCATGCAAGAATTCTTCTGACTGTCTTCATAATCCTTCCAACCTTTCGTATGGCAATAATCCATATGGACATGCCAATAAATATAAAAATGTGTTTTTAAATCAAAAAAACCGATATACAAAATAATTATACCTTATTATTAAAGAAAAAACAAGTATAAACGGGCATGAAAAGCAACTAAAAGGCTTATATCCAAAGTCAGAATAAATATTTAATAAACACTTCATTGAAATGTTGCCGGTTGTTGACTATAATGTAAAATAAAATAATGGAGATGATGAAGCACAAAAAAGGAGCGGCCGAATAAATGAAAGAGAAAAGTATTAAATTTCTTATACCACTTGGCATTACCATATGTTGGCTGGTCATATACGGTATCACGCTTTTTATTGGAAATACAGTACCCTTTGATGTAAATACGGTTGCGACTGTTGCTGTTGCAGTAGTTACCTTTTTCTTTCCCTACGAAAATATCAGCCATCTTCTGACACTGGACTTCCTGTTTGAGGAGTACAACGAGAAGACCTCCTCAAGGACCATGAGGAGGATCGTAATATGGGGTGCGCTGATCCTGCTGACGTTTTTTACCGGACTTTTATGTGAGGTCAGGCAATGCCTCATAATCATCAATCTGGTCGTAATATACCTGTTTGCGTATATATCGGATGTTGTTGAGCGTACGCTTCCGCTGTGCCTGATTGCACAGTTTTTGCTGATTGTAAACTCATTTTTGTGTACCTTCTATAAAAAGGATTTTCTGAGTCTTGCGATTTATATGTTCGCAATCATGTTTACATTTTACCTTTTTCTCGTCAGAAGCAGGAGACGATACAAAATCCCTGCAATAATAGGCTTTTCACTGCTGAATTTCATTGAGCTCGGAATGGCTCTTTATGTACTCGGTAAATTTTCGTATATACAGCGCTTTTTTGAATATGGCGAGGTATACCCGTTCTATGACGGTGAAAGCTTTCATTTCCTTTCACTGGCCTTTTCGGGTGATGTGGAGAAGCTTGATTATTCCTTCCTTCCCTTCAGTGCGGTATATTATAAGCTCGGGCTCCCTGCACTGATACTGTTTTTCCTTGCATTTATCGGCATACTGGTGCTTGTGATAAAAAGCAAAAAATATATTTCCTTCAGAAGATATATGATTCTGACCTTTATTTTTTCGATGTTTGCGGCAACCTATGTCCACGTACTGCTTGCCAACCTTTCACTTATGCCCACGTCGGTCTTTATCCTTATAGCAAGACCGGGACAGCTGATATACATATCAATTGTCTTCCGCCTTTTTTACAGCAGGAAGAAGCCGGAAACGCGTGAAGTGAAAAAGGTGTCGGAACAAATATAAAAAGTGCTTGCAATTGTTGAAATTCTGTGGTATCATTTCGATTTGTGATATATTATAATGCCTTGCTCCCACTTAGAGGGGGGCCAGAGACCAAAAGGAGGTGCAAAACAACTATGAATCAGTATGAGTTAACGTTAGTTGTCAATGCAAAGATCGAGGATGATGCCAGAAATGCAGTAGTAGATTCTGTAAAGGATATGCTTGCAAGATTTAATGCTGCCAATATCGAAGTTATCGATGGCGGACGCAAG
This sequence comes from Lachnospiraceae bacterium, assembly GCA_045627205.1. Classification (GTDB taxonomy): domain Bacteria; phylum Bacillota; class Clostridia; order Lachnospirales; family Lachnospiraceae; genus RUG11977. The sequence goes on along the minus strand of JAZQNG010000142.1, from coordinate 6,282 downwards.
AAGCTGGCTTATGACATCCAGAAAATGAGTGAAGCAAACTATTACTTCATCCAGTTCGATGCTGAGGCTACAGTTCCCGCTGAGATCGAGCAGAGAGTTCGTATCATGGAAAATGTACTCAGATACTTATGCGTTAGACGTGACGAACAGTAATCAGGAGGTCACAAAATGAATAGAGTCATCATGATGGGTAGACTTACCCGCGATCCCGAGGTCCGCTACGGACAGGGACAGAACGGAACAGCAGTTGCTTCCTTAAGTATTGCGGTTGACCGCAGATTTAAGCGTGACGGTGACCCGGATGCAGATTTCTTCGACTGCACAGCCTTTGGAAAACAGGCTGAATTCGCAGAGAAGTACCTGAAGAAGGGTGTTAAGGTTGTCATTGAGGGAAGACTCCAGAATGACAATTATACAAACAAGGATGGTCAGAAGGTTTATAGAAACCGTATCGTGCTTGACGGTATTGAGTTTGCAGAAAGCAAAGCAGCTTCACAGGGATATACAGGCGGCTATGATAATTCATCAGCCTCAGCACCCTCGGCTCCCGCAGCAGCACAGGAAGGCTTCATGAACATACCCAGCGGATTAGATGATGAGTTGCCTTTCGCCTGAATCATGGCGAACAGTTTGAATTGGTAAGGAGGTAGCGGCAATGCCCTATACAAAGAACAGCAAGGAGCAGAACGATAAGGATGCTTCAATGAAGAGAAAGGTAGTACGCAGAAGAAAGAAGGTTTGCGTATTCTGTACAGATAAGACAGCAGGTGCAATCGATTACAAGGATGCCAACAAGCTTAAGAGATACATCTCAGAGCGCGGCAAGATCCTTCCCCGCAGAATTACAGGTACCTGTTCAGCACATCAGAGAGCTATTACAGTTGCTGTAAAGCGTGCTCGTCAGATTGCATTATTACCTTACGTTTGTGAATAATTTCATATCGGATTCAGACCCGGAGCTTTTGCCCCGGGTTTTTTTATTGTGATGTCGGCCGGGCTCGGGACAGTATGAAAAAACTATCATTATCACCGCAAACGTAAGTTCGATTATCTTGACAAAACTGTCTTTCGGGTGTATAATGCTTTCATATGTCTGGAATTTTTGAAATGTAGCTTTGTGCAATGCCTGAGGTTCGTTCAACAGCCTCGGTTTGATTTTCAAATCGGTGTCAGTACTTACGGCGCCGGGATCATTTTATAGATATGAGGTTCACATATGTGGAAAAACCAGAAAATACGGCCGCTGCTTAAAAGCCTGATGCTTTGGCCGGTTTATCTTTGTGTTCTGCTTGTTGCAATGACGGTGTATATTTACATTGTAAATGTCAGCGCCGGCAAGGTTGCCACCGTGTTTGTCGTTATTTACATCGCGTGCGTGGCCGCACTTTACTTTACAAAAAGAAAAGAGATAAATGAACAGCTTGTCAGGTTTGGCACAAGCTTTGGTCAGGTGCAGAAGAACCTGATTAAGGAAATGGCCATACCCTATGCCGTTTTGGACGGAGAAGGCAGGCTTCTTTCAGCAAACAATGAATTTTCAGCCCTCTGCAGGGATGAGGTAAAGCTTCGGACTCAGATTGGTACGCTTTTCCCTGAAATCACAAGAAACCTCCTTCCTGTCGGAAACGATGTTTCAAAGGTGGAGATAAGCGTAGGCGCATCCCGCTACCGCGTTGAAATGAAGAATCTTTATGTAGAGGATTCGGACTGGAATGTAAACAACAAGGAGGCGGGAATCCGTTCCGACAACGTTCTTATTGCGGTATTTTTCTATGATGAGACGGAAATCCGCCTGATGCAGCAGTATCTGGACGAGCGTAAGCTTGTTGTCGGACTTCTGTATATAGACAACTACGAGGAAGCACTGGAGAGCATCGAGGAAATCAGACGTTCCCTGCTTACCGCACTGATTGACAGAAAGATAAACAAATATTTCCAGGACTGTCAGGCCCTTTTAAAGAAGCTTGAGAAGGACAAGTACCTTATTGTTTTCCAGAACAAGTATCTTGAGGAGCTGAAGGCAGACAAATTCCCGATTTTAGAGGAAGTAAGAAATGTAAATATCGGAAATGAAATGGCAGTTACCGTCAGCATGGGTATCGGCTCCGATGTGGATTCCTACACCGAGGGCTTTGAGGCTGCGCGTGCGGCCATAGACCTTGCTTTGGGTCGTGGCGGAGACCAGGTTGTAATAAAGGCAAAGGAAAACATCACCTATTACGGCGGCAAGAGCGGCTCTGTGGAAAAGAGTACCCGTGTAAAGGCACGTGTAAAGGCACAGTCACTCCGTGAGCTCATAGAGGCAAACGACCAGGTTCTGATAATGGGCCATTCCATGGTGGATGTTGATGCCTTCGGCGCCGCAATCGGTGTATGGAGGATTGCCAGATATTTTGAAACAAAGGCATCTATTGTTATAGACAAGCTGACTCCGAATGTCCGTGTGATTTCGGACCGTTTTACCGGTACACAGGGCGGCGGTGAGTACGCAGACCTGATAATCAGCAGCGAGCAGGCGCTTGCCCAGCTGAACGACCGTACCGTCCTTGTTATCGTAGATGTAAACAGGCCGAGCTATACAGAATGCCCGGCATTGCTGGAAAGGGCAAAGACAAAGGTTCTTTTTGACCATCACCGTCAGACTACGGATTCAATCAGCGATGCGGTGCTCTCATATATTGAGCCCTTCGCTTCATCAGCCTGCGAGATGATAGCCGAAATCCTTCAGTATGTAGGCGACAACCTTAAGCTGAAGAACAATGAAGCGGATGCCATGTATTCCGGCATGATGATCGATACAAACAATTTCGTGACAAAGACAGGTGTGCGTACCTTTGAGGCAGCAGCCTTCTTAAAGAGAAACGGTGCCGATGTTACCCGTATCAGGAAGGCCTTCCGTACCGATATCGGTGAATACCAGGCAAAGGCAAAGGCAGTTTCGAATGCAGAGCTTTATTTAGAGGGCTTTGTCCTTACAGAGTGTGATGCAGACGGTCTCGACAGCCCTACGGTGCTTGGCGCACAGGTTGCAAACGAGCTGATGGATATCAACGGAATTAAGGCAAGCTTCGTATTTACGGAATATAATAACCAGATTTATGTCAGTGCCCGTTCAATTGACGAGGTAAATGTCCAGATAATCATGGAAAAGCTTGGCGGCGGCGGACATATGAGTGTCGCAGGAGCCCAGTTTGCAGAATGCTCGATGGAGGAGGCAAAGAACCGTGTGAAGGAGGTTCTTTCACAGATGTCGGCGGACGGAGAGCTGTAAGGGATAAAATGCTATGGCCGTTAAAAGAACGAGGTTCGGAGAAAGGCATGTATCAAAAGATTCCGGTACTTTGAAGGCCATGTTCATAAACGTAGAAAGGTAAGGATTGTATAATGCAGGTAATTTTAATTCAGGATGTAAATAAACTCGGTAAAAAGGGTGATATAGTCAAGGTGAACGACGGCTATGCAAGAAATTTCATTCTTCCCAAGCAGCTTGGTCTTGAGGCTACGGAGAAGAATCTGAAGGACCTTGCAATACAGAAGGCAGAGGAAGAGAAGAGACAGCAGGAGATTCTGGACGAGGCAAGGGCTCTCGGCGAGCAGCTGTCAAAGAAGAGCGTTTCCCTTGAAATTAAGGGCGGCGAGGGCGGACGTACCTTCGGCTCAATTACAACAAAGGAAATTTCAGCCGGCATAAAGGAACAGCTCGGCTTTGATATCGACAAGAAAAAGCTTGTACTTTCGGATCCCATAAAGACAGGCGGAACCTACAAGGTAGGCATAAAGCTTCATCCAAAGGTTACCGTTGAAATGGATGTAAAGGTTGCAGTTATCTGACCTGTTTCAAATAAAGGGCTTTTATAACGGGCGACAAGCGTTAGCGGTCACAGGTTTGACAAGTCGGTTTGCTTAAGAAATGAAATGACGATAAGGGGTTTGGCTGATAATGGACGAGGCGGTAATCAGACGTATACAACCGAATAATGCAGAAGCTGAACAGGCCGTTGTAGGTGCCATGCTCTGTGATAATGAGGCAATTTCAATTGTTTCGGAGTATATTTCGGCAGACGATTTTTATCATCAGAAGTATGCCCTGATTTTCAGTGCCATAATGGAGCTGAATGATGCAGGCGTACCTGTGGATCTGATAACTGTCCAGAATAAGCTGAACGAGAAGAAGGTTCCTGCTGAAATAAGCAGCTTTGAAACCTTAAGCTCAGTTGCACGCTCCGTTCCGACCTCTGCAAATGTGCGTCATTATGCAAAGATTGTTGCAGACAAGGCAACCCTAAGGAAGCTTATAAAGGCTGCGGACACAATCGCAGACGAATGCTACAAGGACGGAGACAGCCTGGACGCAATCCTGGACCGGAGTGAAAAGTCCGTATTTGATATTTCGCAGAAAAGAAGAAGCAATGAGGACCTGAGTATTCAGAGGACCGTTATGGAGGCTCTGAATGTAATAGAGGCGGCTTCTAAAAACAGCGGAAGCGTAACGGGTATATCGACAGGCTACTATGAGCTTGACTATAGGACAGCCGGCTTCCAGAAATCAGACCTTCTTTTGCTTGCAGCGCGTCCTTCAATGGGAAAGACGGCGCTGGCACTGAATATTGCGGAGCATGTTATTACAAAATCACGTGTTCCTACCGTATTCTTCAGTCTGGAAATGTCGCGCCTGCAGCTTGTAAACCGTCTACTTTCCATGAATTCAAGGGTAAATGCCCAGTCAATACGAACGGGAAACCTCAATACAAGTGAGTGGACGGACCTGATAGAAAGTGCCAGGGTAATAGGCGGTTCAACCTTATATATCGACGATACTCCGGGTATTTCCGTGCGTGAGATGAAGTCGAAATGCAGAAAGCTTAAAATGGAGCACGGTCTTGGCTTCATCATCATAGACTACCTTCAGCTGATGACAGCAGGCGGAAAGGGTGGCGAGTCGCGTCAGCAGGAAATTTCGGAAATTTCCCGTTCCCTAAAGGCACTTGCCAGAGAGATGGAATGCCCTGTCCTGGCTCTTTCACAGCTCAGCCGTGAGGTTGAAAAGCGAGACAATAAAAGACCGCAGCTTTCGGATTTACGTGAGTCCGGAGCAATCGAGCAGGATGCGGACGTTGTTATGTTTATATACCGTGATGAGTACTACAACCACGATTCCGAGGACAAGGGCGTAGCCGAGGTAATCATCGGCAAACAGCGTAACGGCCCTACCGGAACACTGAAGCTCGGCTACCAGCTCGAGTACGCCAGATTCGTAAACCTGCAAAAATAAAGCTACTATTCGCACAACATAAACAAGGGGCTATCGCCCAGCAAAAACTATTTGCTAATGCGACAGCCCCTTTTTGTTTACTTTCAGTACTGTAATCAAATTAATTTCAATTAATCAGCGAGTTGACTTTTCTAAAGAATTTAGAATTAAAATCCAATGGTTTTAATTGTGAACTACATCGGTAATTGAATTACCGAGCATCAAGTGCGCACGACTAACGTCGTGTAGGTCTTGGGTGCGTCCATGACACCTTTACTGCTACCCATAAGGGTTACACAGCTACTTTTGCGTTATACGCTTTACGCTTTGAACATTTTACCTATAGGAAGACTACCCTATAGAACCGCCAATATTCAGTTTATGATAATCGCAATAAGTTTGTTAGTTGTAGGTGGCAAAGCCACCCTTGCGATTAGTAATTATATTATAGCAAATATATGTCCGGTTGTAAAGTATTTGCGCTATCATCTCGGCAATTCAATTGCCGAGGATTCCCGCTTGTCATCCTAAATTCTTTCACTTTCGCAATCAAATCAATTTCAATTAATTTGATTGTTAAAGTAATTAGGCCTGCTGAGGTGCGCCTACAGGGCAGTTATCTGCACAAGCACCACAATCTAAACAAGCATCTGCGTTGATTTCGTACTTTCCATCGCCTTCTGCGATAGCGCCGGCGGGACAATTCTCTGCGCATGCGCCACAGCTGATGCAATCATCACTAATAATATAAGCCATTTTTGTATCCTCCTTTATAGACTTGCATTACTAAACCATACACCCGTTTACGATGTAAACTGCTATAGGTTCGCTAACCTAAATATATACTATAAAGAAAAAAAGTCAAGAAGATTTTTTTCGCCGTTTGATTATATATGAACCATTTTTGATAATGTCCTAATATACCATAAGGGAAAATGTCCCAAAGTGGTATGATACTTCCATCAACAGATGGAGGTGACTATTATCAGAAAGGTAGATCTATCAATGGATGAACAAAAGAAATATGAGGT
>JAZQNG010000141.1:0-15152 GCA_045627205.1 Lachnospiraceae bacterium | reverse complement strand
TATAGCGGCAGGTGTTGTGTTCAAATTCATGTTTGACATCGATCCTTTTTCAGTGCTTTTCATTCTGGCACCGCTGATCGGAAACTTCCTGTTCGGTAATTTCAAGAATAAGGAGGAATTCAAGCGTTACAAGGAACAGGCACCTAATGACAAGGTTTTGAATTATGTAAACCGTACAATGTATCTGCCGGACTATGCAAAGGAGCTTCGCCTGTTCAAGGTGTTTAAGCTCCTCAAAGGTCAGTACAGAACGGCAACACAGAGCAATGTGGACATCGCAGGGAAATATGCCTTTAAGAATGCACACTTAAATTTCTGGAGGATTACCTTCACCTTCTCTATTATTTTTGAAGGTATGATGGTGTATGGTATTTACCTTTTTGCGGAAAGGAAGTCGATTACCCTGGCGCAGCTGACGGTCATGACTTCAATGATGGTAGCCATGACCTGGATTCTGATCGATCTGTTTGACGATATAATGGTAGTCATTAAAAACGGTCTGTTTATTAATAACCTGAGGGGCTTTATCGAGTACGAGGAGAAGATTCCTGAGGATCAGGACGGCATTCTGCCGGAAAAAGGCTTCGAAACGCTGGAATTTGATAATGTATGCTTTTCCTACAAGGACGAGGAGACCATTAAGAACCTTTCCTTCAGGATAAAGAAGGGTCAGAAGATTGCCCTGGTAGGTCACAATGGTGCAGGTAAAACAACAATCATTAAGCTGCTCCTCAGACTGTATGACCCTATCTCAGGAGTAATCAGACTGAACGGCGTGGACATCAGGGAATACAATCTTCACGCCTACAGGGAGCTGTTCGCCACAACCTTCCAGGATTTTGCCATTTTCGGAATGACTGTCAGGGAGAATGTACTGATGGGACGAAGCTTTGATAATCCTGATAAGGTGGCGGAGAGTGCACTTAAAAAAGCAGGTGTCTGGGAGGATATCAGCGCACTTCCAAAGGGACTTGATACAATCATGACGAAGGAGTTTGACGAGAAGGGTGCGGTGCTTTCGGGAGGACAGAGCCAGAAGCTGGCTGTATCCCGTACCTTTGCACAGCCGGCACCGGTAAAGATTTTTGACGAGCCCTCCAGTGCCCTGGATCCTATCGCAGAATACGATCTCTTTAAAAATATCATGAAGGAGGCCGACGGTCATACGCTGATATTTATTTCGCACAGACTGTCCTCGGTAAAGAACTGTGATGAGGTATTCATGCTGGAGAACGGAACCCTTATAGAGAGCGGAACCCACGAGATGCTGGTTAAGTCTGCAACGGGCAAGTACGCGCAGATGTATAAAAAGCAGGCAATGAACTACCTGGCAATAAGTGAAGAGGAGGTGGTTCTGTAATGGCTAAGGATGTTAAGAAAAAGGATGAAACAAAGCAGTCGATAAGTACAGTATTTTCAAATAACTGGTTCCTGATAAAGCTTGTTTTTGCCGCATCTCCCGCATATGTAATTTTCCCGGTGCTTGATGCCATAAGAAATCAGGTTTCCATATTCTTTGAGCATACGGTCGGAATCGGATATGTTCTGGAGGCAGCAGAGTTCGGCTATCCCTTCAGAAGAGTGGCACTTGTAATTCTGATACTGTTCCTGTGTATTTCTTTAGGAATGGTGTTTACCGTATGGGTAGGCGATTATGTAAAGGAAAAGAACCGTCCCAAGGTGCGTGAGAGGGTGAAGCTCATGCTCTATGAGAAGGCAAAGGATATAGACCTTGAATGCTATGATAATCCGAAGTATTATGATGAAATGGTCCTGGCAATTTCTGAGGTTGACAATCAGATTGAACGCTGTGTCACCTTTCTGATTAATGTATGCTCAGGGCTGGCTACATTTATTACATCAGTTATTTACTTTCTGTCAAAGGATTGGCTTTCGATTATTTTTGCGGTTGCATCGTTTATCCTGACCTTTATTTTCACAAATATTTATAATAAGATTTCCTACAAAATCAGGATATCACGTAATCCTCACGAGAGAAGGAGAGAATATGTGAAGCGTGTATTTTACCTGCAGGACTATGCAAAGGAAATCCGGCTGAATCCCGAGGTAAAGGATGTTCTCATGAAGCGTTTCGATGAGGCTAATGAGGATGTATACAAGGCAGAGAAGAAGCTTGCCAATAAGCATTTCCTGGTGGGCTATGTAAGGAATTATCTCAGCAATGCGTTTGTGAGTGACGTGCTTTATATTTCCTATCTGGTATTTTTAGCGGGAATAAAGAAGGTAATGTCCTTCAGTACCGTAGCGATTCTCTTTAACAACTTCGGACGGCTGAAGAACAGCCTGCGGGTATTTACGGATACCTACCCATATGCAGCGGAAACCTCACTTTATGTGACAAAAATCCGTAAATTCCTGGACTATGATAAAAAAATCGTATCCGAGGGAGAACTGGTACCTGCCGAGGGAGAGGCAGGAGAGCTTAAAATCGATAAGCTGTCCTTCGGCTACAGTGCCGATTCTGCCCCGATTCTGGAGGATATCTCCATGACCATACATCCCGGGGAGAAGATAGCCCTGGTAGGCTATAACGGTGCAGGAAAGACGACGCTGGTTAAGCTTTTAATGAGGCTTTATGACCCGAATTCGGGAGAAATCCGGCTGAATGGAAGCAATATAAAGCAGTATGATGTGGAAAAGTACAGAAATTCGATAGGAGTTGTTTTCCAGGATTTCCATATATTTGCCGGAAATGTGGCAGACAATGTTGTAATGAACGGTGAAACGGAGCATGATATTCCGCGTATTGAGGGCGCTCTTGAAGAGAGCGGACTGCTTCCAAGGGTTAAGGAAATGCCTGAGGGACTTGAAACCCAGCTGACCACCGAAATCATGGAAAAGGGCATGAACCTGTCGGGCGGAGAAGGTCAGAAGCTGGCTATCAGCCGTGTATTCTATCAGCAGGCAGGTCTGATGATCCTGGACGAACCCTCCAGTGCGCTTGACCCCATAGCCGAATATCAGCTGAACCATGCTATGCTTGAGGCTACGAGGGATAAGACGGTAATCTTCATTTCACACAGACTCTCCACCACCAGACTTGCAGACCGTATCATCATGCTGGAGAAGGGACATATCGTAGAGACCGGAACCCATGACGAGCTGCTGAAGGCTGACGGAAAGTATGCGCAGATGTGGAAGGTACAGGCAGGAGCATATATATAATTGAAAACTGACCCGCTGCTCCGGGTCAGTTTTTCTGTCGGGACCGTGAAGAAGTTCCGACAGACTGTTAATAGCAACTTTTATGGAAAATATATGATAATAGTTTCTTGTAAATGTAGAAAAATTAATATATAATATCCTGGTTGTGACCGGTGCCTGTTCCGGAAACCGGTATTGGAACAGACAGCCGGATATGGTCCGGGCTGTTAATGAAATATAAGGGAGAATGAAATGAGGATAGCAGTTACCCATGAGGACGGAAATGTTTTCGGACATTTCGGACATAGTGAACAATTTAAGATTTATGATGTTGAGGATGATGAAATCCTTTCTGAAGAGATAATAGGTTCAGACGGAAACGGACATGAGGCACTTGCCGACCTGCTGAATGCAAATGCGATTGATGTGGTCATTTGTGGCGGTATCGGAAGAGGTGCGGTTGAGGCACTTGTATCACACGGAATTGAGGTATGCTCCGGTGTGACGGGAAATGCGGACAAGGCCGTAAAGGCTTATCTGGCAGGCGAGCTTGAGAGTGAGGGCATAAACTGCAGCCATCACGACGCAGAGGGAGCGGAAGGTGAAGAGTCCTGCGGCTCCTGCAACGGCGGCTGTTCAGGCTGTCACGGCGGCTGTCATTCAGAGCCTCCTTTTGAGGGGAAGAATGTTGGAAAAACCTGCCGTACCCATTATAAGGGCACCTTCAATGACGGAACACAGTTCGATTCCTCATATGACAGGGGAGAACCTCTTGAATTCGTATGCGGAGCCGGAATGATGATAAGGGGCTTTGATGAGGCAGTAGCCAATATGGAGGTCGGTGAAACCGTGAACATTCATCTGATGCCTTCAGAGGCCTATGGTGAGTACGACCCTACAGCAGTATTTACCGTTGATATAGAGCAGATGCCCGGAAGTGAAGAGCTTGAAAAGGGGCAGCAGATTTACCTTCAGGACCCCTATGGCCGTCCCTTCCCCGCTAAGGTAGCCGAAAAGGATGAAAAGACAATTACCTTTGATTTAAATCATGAGATGGCCGGTAAGGAGCTGAATTTTAAGATTGAGCTTGTAGAAGTGAAGTAAAGGCAGGATTGCCGTCTGCCTGTATTATTGACATATATGATATAATGTACTATGATACAAGCGTCAAAAATACGAAAAACAGCCGTTTTTGAAGAAAAATATAATAAACACAGTTGAAAGGAGGCCGCTCCGGACTTAATTAACCGGTGCGCACAGATAATGGAACGCATTTACAATCCGAAAGAAATCGAACCTAAGTGGCAGAAATTCTGGGAAGAAAATGAAACCTTCAAGACAGACGTATGGGACTTCTCAAAGCCCAAGTATTATGCACTTGATATGTTTCCCTACCCTTCAGGAGTAGGACTTCATGCCGGCCATCCCGAGGGATATACCGCAACCGACATTATGTCAAGAATGAAACGTATGCAGGGCTACAATGTCCTTCATCCCATGGGCTATGACTCTTTCGGACTGCCTGCTGAACAGTATGCAATAAATACAGGAAACCATCCGGACGGCTTTACACAGAAGAATATCCAGACCTTCTCAAAGCAGCTGAAGGAGCTCGGCTTTGACTATGACTGGACAAAGCAGGTTGCTACCTCCGACCCTAAGTTCTATCATTGGACACAGTGGATTTTCAAGCAGCTTTATAAGGACGGATACGCACAGTACATTGATATGCCCGTTAACTGGTGTGAGGAGCTGGGAACAGTTCTTTCAAACGATGAGGTTATCGATGGCAAGTCAGAGCGCGGCGGCTTCCCTGTAGTACGTAAGAACATGAAGCAGTGGGTTATCAACCAGCCTGCATTTGCAGAGAAGCTTCTTGAGGGCTTAAACGAGATTGACTGGCCTGAATCAACAAAGGATATGCAGAGACACTGGATCGGAAAATCCGAAGGTGTTGAGGTTAACTTCCAGATTGTCGGCGGCGGAGAGTTCTCAATCTTCACCACCTGTATCGAGACAATTTACGGTATCACATTTATGGTACTGGCTCCCGACGGACAGCTTGTTCAGGACCTTATGCCGAGAATTAAGAACCGGGAAGAGGTTAAGGCATATATCGAGGAGACCAAGAAGAAGAACGATATGGACCGTACCGAGCTCAACAAGGGCAAGACCGGCTGCAGACTTGAGGGTGTTAAGTGTATCAACCCCGTAAACGGCAAGGAGGCAGAGCTTTTCATCGGTGATTTCGTACTTGCAAACTACGGAACAGGTGCGGTTATGGCAGTTCCTTCACATGACCAGCGTGATTTTGAGTATGCCGTAGCACATAATATTGATATGATCCAGGTAATCGACGGAAACGAAAAGGACGGCCACATTGATGTAAGCGGCCAGGCTCTTGAAAAGTATGATTATCTTGGAAAGGGCTACAGGCTCATTAATTCTGAGGAGTTCACCGGACTTACCGTTGAGGAGGCTAAGGAAGCCATTACTCAGAAGCTCGAGAAGATGGGCGTAGCCAAGAGAACGGTTAATTACCATTTCAGGGAGTGGATTTTCGCACGTCAGCGTTACTGGGGCGAGCCTGTTCCCGTTGTCCATACAGAGGACGGAAAGATTCATGTCCTTGACGATGAGGAGCTTCCCCTTATCCTTCCCGAGCTTGAGGATTACAAGTCAAAGAACGGCAAGGCACCTCTTGAAAATGCTACCGAATGGAAGAAATACGATAAAAACGGAGTAAAGGGTACCCGTGAAACCTCGACAATGCCCGGTTCGGCAGGCTCGAGCTGGTACTTCCTCCGTTATATAGATCCTGATAATGATAAGGAGTTTGCTAATTTCGAGCTCTTAAAGCACTGGATGCCCGTAGACCTTTATATCGGCGGACCCGAGCATGCAGTAGGTCATCTGATGTATTCAAGAATCTGGAACCGCTATCTCTATGATAAGGGTCTTTCACCTGTCAGGGAGCCCTTCAAGAAGCTGGTACATCAGGGTATGATCCTTGGTGAGAACGGTATCAAGATGGGCAAGCGTTTCCCTGAATTTGTTGTAAATCCTTCAGATATTGTAAATGAATTCGGTGCAGATACACTCCGTCTTTATGAGATGTTCATGGGACCTCTTGAGGTATCAAAGCCCTGGTCAAAGCAGGGCGTTGAGGGTGCACGCCGTTTCCTGAACCGTGTATGGGCATTCTTTACAAACGAGGAGAACCTTACAGCAGAGGACGACGGACAGCTCACAAAGGTTTACCATCAGACTGTAAAGAAGGTTACCTCGGATTTTGAAACACTTGGTTTCAATACCGCAATCAGCCAGATGATGATTTTTGTTAATGCAGCCTACAAGGCAGGAAAGTGCCCGAGGGACTTTGCAGAGGGCTTTATTAAGATGCTTTCATGTATCACTCCCCACATCGGCGAGGAAATGTGGAGCATTTTAGGCCACGATACGACTATCGCATATGAGGCATGGCCGAAGTATGATGAGGAGGCAATCAAGGAGGATACAATCGAAATCGCTGTTCAGATCAACGGAAAGGTAAAGGCAACCATTGAGGTTGGCGTTGACGAGGAAAGCGAGTCTGCAATTGCTAAGGCTCACGAGAACAAATATGTTCAGGCAGCAGTTGAGGGCAAGACGGTTGTAAAGGAAATTTACGTAAAGGGCAGAATCGTAAATATTGTTGTAAAGTAAATACAGATATTTTTAAAGCGGGCAGCCGGTTACAGGCTGCCCGCTTTTTTATGGGGCTTTTATTCTTCTGCCCGGCGGAAGGGTTTTCAAAATTCCAAAAAACATATTAACGAAAAGCAATTCTTTGCCGATAAGTGAAATAAGAGGTTTGTTTCGCGAGCAAAATTCTTAAATTAACACGGAGGTGTAGGTGTATGGTAATACAGAACACTGCACTCGAGCTGAAGGCCGGCACGGCGGCGTACAGCTTCAGTGCAAATTCTGCAAGCTATACCGGCTGGGGTGACCTGATAGATTCTAAGGCACTTTCAAACACAGCTTCTACAACACCCCTTGCTACGGATAGCTTACAGGAGAATCGGAGAACTGCGGCGGATGATGCAGAGAAAACGCATAACACGGGTGCGGCTTTACTGCAGACCTTCATGCTTGAGGAAATGTATTCTGACGGCAGATATCATCCGAAAATAGTCGAAAACGACGATGCCCCTTATACGGGCAATCAGAAAATTGAATACAATTCATTAAAAAATCTACTCGGTATCATGTCGAACCGGGATCTGGGAAACTCAAAGAAAATCACAACCTATGATTTATTTGAGCTGCTCTTGGGAAATTTCAGGGAACGCCTCAACAGTATTATTCCGGGGCGGAGTTCAAGGATGAACACAAATACCGGCAATCAAATGCTCGGTTATACAGATAAAAACCAGAATGCCCTTCCTGCGCAGTGGGTTCAGGAGAATTACAGCCTTTACAGCTGTACCTGTGAGCATGAGGAAATGACCTATACAACCACGGGGACTGTTGTGACGGAGGATGGCAGGCGGATAAATATTGATGTTGAAGCGGTAATGTCCCGCAGCTTTGTCGAATATACTGAGCTGGAGATAGACTACACGAACTATAAAATGATAGACCCGTTGGTGATAAATCTTGACGGATGTCCGGCTTCCTTCAGTGATGAACGGTTTTTCTTCGACATTGACATGGATGGGGAAGAGGACAATATTTCCATGCTGGCAAAGGGGTGCGGATATCTTGCCCTGGACAGGAATGAGGACGGTAAAATAAACGATGGTTCTGAGCTGTTCGGGGCGGCTTCGGGAGACGGTTTTTCGGAGCTTGCGGTTTTTGATATGGACCAAAACGGCTGGATAGATGAAAATGACGAGGTTTTCAACAGGCTGCGCATCTGGACGAAGGATGAGGACGGAAGTGACAGACTTGTTGCACTGGGCGTTGCGGGTATCGGAGCCATATATCTCGGAAGTGCAGCCGGTGAATTCACATATAAGTCCCAGACTGACAATTCCGTTCAGGGAAAGGTGGTAAGTACAGGTATTTTCCTGAAGGAAAACGGGCAGGCAGGGCTTGTGCAGCAGATTGACGTTGCTGCCTGCTGAAGAATTTCAGACGGTACAGATATCCTGCGTTACTGTTTAAAGGCTGTATACAACTCAGGCATAAGCCGTTGACTATGCATAGCAACTATATTTTAAAAATTGAAAATTTCCTTTGAAAAATTCTCGATATGCGTATATAATAAAATATGTATGCGTATGTTTATTTATTTGAGTCATAATTGCGCACATTCAGTGTTGTAAATAGAGAAGAGGATTTGAAGGGAGATTAACATGTTTAGTACAGATATCGGAATTGATTTGGGAACTGCGAGCGTTCTCGTTTACATAAAGGGAAAGGGCGTTGTATTAAAGGAACCGTCGGTTGTAGCCTTTGACCGTGAGACCAACAAGATCAAGGCAATCGGTGAAGAGGCAAGACTGATGCTTGGACGTACACCCGGAAATATCGTGGCTGTAAGACCTTTGAGACAGGGTGTTATTTCAAATTACACGGTTACCGAGAAGATGCTCAAATACTTTATTCAGAAGGCTGTCGGCAAGAGCCGTTTCAGAAAGCCCATCATCAGCGTCTGTGTACCCAGTGGTGTTACAGAGGTTGAGAAAAAGGCAGTAGAGGATGCTACCTACCAGGCAGGTGCAAGGGAGGTTGCCATCATTGAGGGGCCTATTGCAGCAGCTATCGGTGCGGGAATTGATATTTCAAAGCCCCAGGGCAATATGATTGTTGATATAGGCGGCGGAACAACCGATATTGCGGTTATTTCACTTGGCGGTACGGTTGTAAGTACTTCTATTAAAACGGCCGGCGATGATTTTGACGAGGCAATCGTTAAATATATGCGTCAGAAGCACAATCTTCTGATTGGTGACAGAACAGCAGAGGATATTAAAATAAAAATCGGTTCTGCATACCGCAGATCCGAATCAGTTTCGATGGATGTACGTGGAAGAAACCTGGTAACAGGTCTTCCCAAAACCATTTCAGTTACTTCGGAGGAAACAGAAGAAGCCTTAAAGGCTTCAACACAGCAGATAGTAGAGGCTATTCACAGTGTTCTTGAAAAGACTCCCCCCGAACTTGCGGCAGATATTGCGGACCGTGGAATCGTTCTTACGGGCGGTGGCTGCAAGCTTAACGGACTTGAGGAGCTGATTGAGGAAAAGACCGGTATTACAACAATGACAGCGGACGACCCGCTGACAGCAGTAGCTATCGGTACGGGAAAATATGTAGAATTCCTCAGTGACAAGAAATAAGCCTTGCGCCATAGGAGGGCAACTGACTGCGGAGCAGGCGGGGCTTGACAGGACTGCTTTAAAATGCAGCGGATGGTAAGCTTACTTCTGCGGAAAGGGATAAAGAAGCATATGCTGAGAAGCTTATATACCGGTTGGACAGGAATGTACAACCAACAAAAGCGTCTTGATGTTATTTCAAACAATATGGCCAATTCCACCACGGTCGGATTTAAGAAGGAAGGCGCCACCAGCCAGACCTTCGATGATTATCTTACCATTAAAATAAGGGACGGCTCTGAGGGATGGATTCAGCGTGAAATCGGAAATATTACCCCGGGAGTAAAAATCGGTGAGGTGTATACTGATTATGAGCAGGGATCGTTAAGGGAAACCTCGGGCGATTATGATCTCGGACTTGATGGAAAGGGCTTTTTCACGGTGAATGTTACGGACCGTGAGGGAAATGTTTATACCAGATATACCAGGGCCGGGAGCTTCCATATGACGAGCGATGGCTTCATTGTGGATGCAGAGGGAAATCATCTGCAGTCAGAGGCCGGAGACCTTCAGGTGCCGATAGATGCCGGGTCGGTTGTGATTGACACCGATGGAAGCGTGTATGCGGACATGGAGCTGATTGATAAAATCAGGATTAACGACTTTGAGGACTATAACTATCTGAAGAAATTCCGTGATACATATTATGAGCCGGTCGAGGGTGCTACGGAGACTGAACCGACAGCGGCAGTACGTCAGGGCTTCCTTGAGCAGTCAAACGTAAAGATTGTAAATGAAATGGTAGACCTTATAGCTACGACAAGAGCCTATGAAGCAGCCCAGAAGGTAGTAAAGGCATCAGATTCAACGCTTGAACTGGCAGCTTCTTCAGTCGGCAAGGTTTGAGAATAAGCCATTTATGCAGTTTATTTCTTAAAACGTTTTTGAGGGTTTTTCATAACGGAGGTATGGCGGTATGGTAAGAGCATTATGGACAGGCGCTTCAGGAATGAATGCGCAGCAGATAAGTCTTGATAATATTGCAAACAACCTGTCAAATGTAAATACGACAGGCTATAAGAAGCAGACAACAGAGTTTTCTTCGTTGCTTTATCAGAAGCTGCAGACGAAGCAGACGGATAACAACGGCGATCCCAAGCCTGTGATTGCCCAGGTTGGTTCAGGAGTAAGGGTTTCCGGACTCACCTCGGTTTATACACAGGGCATTATGCAGGAGACAGGAAAGGATAATGACTACTGCATCGAGGGTGAGGGCTTCTTCAGGGTACTGATGCCGGACGGAACTGAAAGCTATACAAGAAACGGTGCTTTTCAGTTTGCTGTCGATACGGATGGCGGTGTAACGCTTGCGACGGCAGAGGGCTATTGTGTACTTGATTCACTCGGACAGAAAATCCATTTTGGAAAGGAATATGATTCAGCCAGACTTGCAACGGATGAGTATGGCAATTTCACATATCCTGATGATGAAACGGGAACACCCTTAAATCTTGGAATCCAGATCGGACTTGCACAGTTCAACAATCCTTCAGGTCTTGACAAGCTTTCCAACAGCTATCTGAAGCAGACTGATAATTCAGGTGAGGTAAGGTATGAGGGTCAGGACACGATGCTGAAAAAGAGCAAGATACATGCTAAATACCTTGAAGGATCAAATGTCCAGACTGTTGATGAAATTGTAAACATGATTGTAACACAGCGTGCCTATGAAATGAATTCAAAGGTCATAACTGCAGCAGACGAAATGATGCAGCAGGCCAATAACCTAAGATAAATCTAAAGATACAGGGAGATGTGAGCGATGTCTATTTCCATTGGTAGTGATTATAGCACGATGATTTCCGGAATAAAGACGGATACAGCAAAAAACAGCAGTAAAACCTCGGCTCTTGAGGGAAAGCTGAAAAGTACGGATCTTGAGAATGCTTCAGATGAGGAGCTGATGGATGTCTGCAAAAGCTTTGAGGCTTATCTTCTTGAGCAGATTATGACTAAAACTAAAAAATCGCTTGTAAATTCCGAGGAAGAGGAAAACGATTACCTTGCAATGTTCGGTGACCGCTTATATCAGGAATATGCGCAGCAGATTGCTGATAAGGGTGAGATTGGGATTGCACAGCAGCTTTTTGAGGCGATGAAGCGGGATTATTCCCCTAACAGGCTGTAAGGGAGGCTATAGCGGAGTATTGCCGGAAATGGTCCGCGGATATGATTTGGAGAGGTAAATGGCAGTTGAACTTGAGGGCTGCGTTGACAGCATAGTATTTAGAAATGATGAAAACGGATATACCGTATTTGAGCTTGCTACAAAGGGCAGTGCGGAAGCATGCACCTGTGTGGGAAGCTTTTCGTATATTTCGGAGGGTGAATACCTGAGGCTTGAATGTGAGGAAACGAAGCATTCTGTTTACGGGAAGCAGTATAAGGTGCTATCCTCCACTATCATAGAGCCTGAGGATGCGGTAGCCATGGAGCGTTACCTTGGCTCAGGTGCCATAAAGGGAATCGGAAAGGCCATGGCTGCCCGGATAGTGGATAAATTCGGAGACGATACCTTCAGGATAATCGAGGAAGAGCCTGAACGTCTGGTAGAAATAAAGGGTATCGGTGAGAAGCTGGCCAGAATGATAGGAGCCTCATTTTATGAAAAGCGTGAGATGAGGAATGCCATGATGTTCCTTCAAAAGTATGGAATTTCGTCAACTCTGGCCGTAAAGATATTTAAACAGTATGGTTCAGGTCTGTATGAGGTTTTAAGGAAAAATCCCTACAGGCTGGCAGAGGAAATAAACGGCGTCGGCTTCAAAACAGCAGATGAGATAGCAAAACGCGGCGGAAATCCGATTGATTCCGAATTCAGAATCCGCGCAGGTATTCTGTTCATACTTTCGGAGGGAGCAGGTCAGGGACACACATATCTGCCGGAGGACAGGCTGATTGCAGAGTGTATGTCACTTCTTGAGGCAGAACCGGAGGAGCTGGTCCGTCCGCTGGACACCCTGTTGATAGAACGGAAAATAATCTATGATGTCTGGGACGAGGTAAAATGTGTTTATCTGGCTCCGTATTATTACATGGAGATGGGTGTTGCACGTATGCTGATGGATTTAAACAATCCTTACTATGTGCCACGTGAAGAAATAGACAGAACGATTGATAAAATAGAGAAATCCCTGTCTGTGCAGCTGGATGAACTGCAACGCGAGGCTGTTGCGGGCGCGGTCACGAACGGTGTGTTTGTGCTTACGGGAGGTCCGGGTACAGGAAAAACCACGACAATAAACAGCATAATACGTTATTTTGAGGAACAGGGCTGCGATATCCTGCTTGCTGCCCCTACGGGACGTGCCGCAAAAAGAATATGCGAAACAAGCGGCAGGGAGGCTTCTACGATTCACAGGATGCTTCAGCTGAAGGTGACGGAGTCGCTTGATGAGGATGGAACGAACAGCGGTATAAATTCAAAAAAGCCGCAGTTTGAGAAAAATGAGGACAACCCTCTTGAAGCGGATGTGATCATTATTGATGAAATGTCGATGGTGGACATTTCACTTATGAATTCCCTGTTAAAGGCTGTTTCACAGGATACGAGACTGATAATGGTCGGGGATTCAAACCAGCTTCCGCCTGTTGGAGCGGGAAATGTTCTCAGGGACATTATTGCTTCGGATAAGTTCAAAACAGTGTGCCTGACGAAAATATTCAGACAGGCAGCGCAGAGCAATATAGTTGTAAATGCCCATAAAATCAACAGGGGAGAGGAAATAGACCTTGAAAAGAAAAACAGGGACTTTTTCCTTATGGAGCGTGACAATGCAAACGATATTGCCACCGTTGTCGTGGCTCTGATACGGGATTATCTTCCTAAAAACCTTAAGGTGAATTCCTCGGAAATCCAGGTCCTTACGCCTATGCGGAAGGGTGACCTCGGTGTTGAAAGAATGAACTCTGTGCTTCAGACCTACCTCAATCCCCCTGCTCCGAACAAAAAGGAGAAGGAATACCGGGAGATGGTTTTCCGTGAAGGGGACAAGGTGATGCAGAATAAAAACAATTATCAGCTTGAGTGGGAGACAAGGAATAAAAAGGGCTTCCTTATTGCAAACGGAGCCGGTATCTTCAACGGGGACTGCGGAATCATAAAGGAAATAAACAATTACTCCTCAGAGCTGACAATCGTTTTTGATGAGGACAAGGTGGTATATTACCCCTTCAGCTGTCTGGACGAGCTGGAGCTTGCATACTGTATGACGGTTCACAAGTCGCAGGGAAGCGAATATCCGGCAGTTATTATGCCCTTGCTTTCCGGACCGGTGCAGCTGTTTAACAGAAACCTTTTATATACGGCAGTGACACGTGCCAAGACCTGTGTTACCATAGTAGGTACAAGGCAGGCCGTGAACCGAATGATAAACAATACAAGCGAACAGAAACGATACTCTTCTTTGGCGAAGCATCTTTCGCTGATGTGAATACAGGTAATAATCAAATCTGAATTTTTGGAAAGTGAAATAATATATGCAGGGTGATATTCTCTCAATTCTATACCCTCCGAGGTGTCCTGCCTGTCGCAGGCTGATGGAGCCGGATGGCTCCCTGATTCATGATGAATGCAGAATTTTCATGAAAAGGATTTATGGTCCCCGCTGTATGAAATGCGGAAGACATATTGATGATGAGGAGCTTGCGGTCTGCAGTGCCTGCCACAAAAAAGGGCATGCCTATGATTATGGCTTTGCAGCCTTGGAATATAATGCAGTGTCTAAACAGGCAATGGTTGACTTTAAATTCGGGGGCTGGAGGGATAATGCAGAATATTTCATAAGGGAGGCCGTAGAGGCTTATGGTGAGGAGCTGAAGCTATACCGGCCGGAGGTGCTTGTCCCTGTCCCGGTTACGGCAAAACGTCTGAGGGAGAGAGGCTTCAATCAGGCCCTTTTATTGGCAGAGGGACTTGGAAAGGCACTTGATATTCCTGTTGCATCCGGAATATTAAAAAAGTCCCCGAAATCAAATATCCAGCAGAAAAAACTGTCCGCAAGAGGCAGAATGATTAATGCAGGCTCATCTTTTTTGTGCGATAAGCATTTTACCTATAAAAAAATATGTATAATTGACGATATATATACTACGGGGAGTACACTGGACGGTTGCACCAGGGCGTTGAAGCAGGCCGGTGCAACGGAGGTAGGGTTCGCCGTAATATGTACCGGTAGAATATTTTAATATGGTCTTTGGGCTGTTTAGAACCGGTATACAATCAGATTTTTATCAAGGAGGATGTACATATGGATGTCAGAACCTGTAAGAATTGTGGGAAGCTATATAATTATCTGGGTTCCATTACCCCTTTCTGTCCTGTCTGCATGAAGAAGCTGGACGAAAAATATGAGGAGTGCAAAAAATTCATTAAGGAGAATCCGAAGGCAAATATTCAGGAGGTTTCAGAGGCTACGGAGTGCTCCATAAAGATGATAAAGCAGTGGGTACGTGAGGAACGGCTTTCCTTTACAGAGGGTTCGGTTGGCGGAATAGAATGCGAATCCTGCGGTGCAAATATCCTGACAGGACGCTTCTGTAATGAGTGCAAGGGCAGGCTTCAGCAGAATCTTCAGAATGCATATAAGCCTAAAAAGCCCGAACCGGCGCCTGAAAAGG